>JBAUUM010000772.1:0-8887 GCA_049582705.1 Actinocatenispora sp. | reverse complement strand
GACTGGCCCTGCCCCGCGCCGTGGTCGACCCGGCGGACCTGGCCGCGGCCCGGGCACAGATGGGGTTCTCGCTCGCCTGGCACATCATCCTGGCCTGCCTGGGCGTGGGCCTGCCGCTGCTGACCCTGCTGGCCGAGTGGCGCGGGCAGCGCACCGGGGATCCGGCGTACCAGCGGTTGGCCCGACGGTGGGCCAAGGCGATGGGCGTCCTGTTCGCCGTCGGCGCGGTGTCCGGCACGATCCTCAGCTTCGAGATGGGTCTGCTCTGGCCGGGGCTGATGGGCCGGTTCGGCCAGGTCATCGGCCTGCCGTTCGCGCTGGAGGGCATCGCGTTCTTCGTCGAGGCAATCTTCCTCGGCATCTACCTGTACGCCTGGGACCGGCTCCCGCCGCGCCAGCACCTGCTGACCGGCGTACCGATCGTCGTGGCCGGCATCGCCTCGGCGTTCTTCGTGGTGTGCGCAAACGCCTGGATGAACCAGCCGCGCGGTTTCACCCTGCGCGACGGGCGGGTGGCCAGCGTGCAGCCGTGGGCCGCGATGTTCAACCCGGCCACGCCACCGGAGACGATCCACATGATCCTGGCCGCGCTGATGGTGGCCGCGTTCCTGACCGCCAGCGTGTACGCGGTGGCGATGCTGCGTGGCCGTCGCGACCGCTACCACCGACTGGGTTTCCTCGTGCCGTTCACGCTGGGCGCGGTGGTCACCCCGTTCCAGATCGCCGCGGGCGACTACGCGGCCCGGTTCCTGGCCACCAACCAGCCGACCAAACTCGCGGCGGTGGAGGGCGTCTACCACACCGGTTCGCACGTACCCCTCACCGTCGGCGGGTTCGCGCGGGACGGCCACCTGGTGTACGGACTGCGGGTCCCGGACGGCCTGTCGCTGCTGGTCGGGTACCGCACCGACACCACGATCCGGGGGCTGAACGAGGTACCGCGGGGGCAGTGGCCGCCGGTCACCGCGGTACACCTGTCGTTCGACGTGATGGTCGGGATCGGCGTACTGCTGCTCGCGCTGGGTGCGTGGCTGGCCGCCGGCCGGTGGCTGAACCGGCGCCGCGGCCGCGACGGGGTGCCCTTCCAGCGGCTGTTCCTCGCCTTCGGCGCGATCGCCGGCCCGGCATCCGTGCTGGCGCTGGAGGCCGGCTGGACGGTCACCGAGGAGGGCCGCCAGCCGTGGATCGTGCAGGGCGTGATGAGCGTGCACGACGCGGTCAACCCGGCCCCCGGCCTGATGGCCGGCCTCTGGCTGGTCCTGGTGGTGTACGCGGCGATGACGGTGGCCACCGTGTACGTGCTGCGCCGGCTGGCCCGCCAGGGGCGGAAACCGTTGGCACCGCAGGAATCCGGGACCGGGAGCGGAACGGTGGTTGAGCGGACGGGGGAGGGGCGCCGATGCTGACCAACGTCGCACTGGCCGTCACATGGGTCGGGTTGACCTGCTACGCGCTGTTCGCCGGCGCCGACTTCGGGGCCGGCACCTGGGATCTGCTGGCCGGCCGGGCCACCGCCGGCGCCGACCGCCGCCGGCTGATCGAGCACAGCATCACGCCGGTGTGGGAGGCCAACCACGTCTGGTTGATCTTCGTGGTGGTGATGCTGTGGACCTGCTTCCCGCCGGTGTTCGCGTCGGTGATGTCCACGCTGTACCTGCCGCTGACCCTGGCGGCGCTGGGCATCATCGCGCGCGGCGCGGCGTTCGCGTTCCGCAAGGCGAGCGAGACGTTCCGACAGCGGCAGCTGTTCGGCGCGCTGTTCGCGGCCTCGTCGGTCCTCACCCCGTTCTTCCTCGGCGCGGTGGCCGGCGGGATCGCCTCCGGCCGGGTACCCGCCGGGATCGCCGCCGGTGACCCGGTACGCAGCTGGACCGGGCCCAGTTCGCTGCTCGGCGGCGTGCTCGCGGTACTGGTCTGCGCCTACCTCGCCGCCGTGTACCTGTGCGCGGACGCCGACCGGTCCGGTGCGCCGGACCTCGCGGCCGCGTTCCGGTGGCGGGCACTGGGCACCGGCGTACTGACCGGGGTGGTCGCGCTGGCCGGCATCGCGGTGCTCGCCGCCGACGCGCCCCGCCTGTACGACGGGCTGACCGGCCGCGCCCTGCCGCTGGTGGTGTTCTCCGCGGTGGCCGGCGTGGCCGAGTTCCCGTTGCTGTGGTGGCGGCGCTACCTGGCAGCGCGGGTGGTGGCCGCCCTCGCGGTGGTGGCGATCGTGTGGGGCTGGGGTGTGGCGCAGTACCCGACGATGCTGGAGCCGCACCTGACGGCCGCCGCCGCCGTCGCGCAGCCCTCCGTACTGTCCGCCACGCTCATCGTCCTCGCGGTCGGCGCGGTACTGCTGGTGCCGTCGCTGTGGTGGCTGTACTCGCTGTCCCAGCGCCCGGAGCGGACGCCGCCACCCGACCCGCCGCCGTCCCCGGACGCCTGACCGGATCCGGACCCGACATCCTCCCCGGTACTCGTCGGCCCGCGTGGCCGGACCGGGAGTTGGCCGGGCCGGGAGCTGTCCGGATCGGGAGCTGGCCGGGCCGGGAGCTGGCTGGGCCGCCGGGAGCTGGCCGGACCGGACCGGACCGGTCAGGGCGCGACGGTCAGGCCGGCGCGGACGGCCAGGACGACGAGCTGCGCCCGGGACCGGGCGTTGAGTTTGGCCATCACCCGGGCGACGTGCGTACGGACGGTCGCCGGGGACAGGAACAGGGTGTCGGCGATCTCGGTGTTGGACCGGCCGGTGGCCACCCAGGCGGCGATCTCCCGTTCCCGACCGGTGAGTGAGTCCAGGCCGTCGACGGCGGCGGGCGGAGCCCAGCGCTCGGCGAAGGTGGTCACCAGCAGGCGGGTCACCGAGGGCGACAGCAGCGCCTCGCCGGCGGCCACCACCCGGATCGCGTGGACCAGTTCGGTGGCCGCGGTGTCCTTGAGGACGAAGCCGCTCGCGCCGGCCCGCAGCGCCTCGAACACGTACCCGTCGATCTCGAACGTGGTGACCACGATGACCCGCGTCGCGCAGGGTACGGGACCGTCGGCGAGCTGACGCAGGAGTTCCAGCCCGTCCATCCCGGGCATCCGGATGTCCAGCAGCATCACGTCGGGTTCGCCGCGGCGCAGCTGCGCGAGGGCCTGCCTACCGTTGTCGGCCTCACCGACCACCCGCATGTCGTCCTCGCGGTCCACCAGTACCCGCAGCCCCATCCGGACGAACTGATGGTCGTCGACCAGCAGCACCGTGATCACCGGACCGCTCCGGGCACCGGCAGCCGCGCCAGTACCTGGAATCCACCACCGGCACGGGGACCGGTCTCCAGCCGGCCGTCCAGGTCCTCGACCCGCCGGCGCATGCCGGCCAGCCCGCGACCCGGCGGCCCCACCGTGGTCGGGGAACCGCCGCCCCGGTCGGTCACCCGCACGAGCACGTGCCGGTCCGGCCGGCTGATGCTGACCCGGGCGGTGGTGGGACCGGCATGGCGCAGCACGTTGGTCAACGCCTCCCGCACCACCCGGTACACGGTGGCGCCGAGCGGATCCGGCAGGTCACTGGGCACGTCGACCGCGACCTCCACCGGCAGACCACCGGACCGGACCTGCTGAACCAGCTCGGCGAGACCCGTCACACCGGCCGGATCGGCGGACGGATCCCGGGGCGGGTGGACGGAGTCCAGCATCCGGCGCAGGTCGGCCAGCGCGGTGGCGCTGGTCTCGCGGACCGCGTCCAGCGAGCGACGCGCCTGCGCCGGCTGCTCGTCGAACACCAGCAGCGCCACCTCGGCCTGCATGGTGATCAGCGCGAAACCGTGGCCGGCGATGTCGTGCACCTCGCCGGCCAGCCGCATCCGTTCCTCCAGCGCGGTCCGCGCGATCAGGTCCCGGCGGGCGCGCCGGGTGGCCGCGTCCATCACATGGACCAGCGCGCCCAGTGACCAGGGCAGTACGATCCAGCCGGTCCAGGCCAGCGCCAGCAGCCCCGTGGCGTGCCGGTCACCGAGCAGCCGGACCAGCATCGTCGCCGAGGAGGTCGCGGCGGCCACCCCACAGGTCAGCGCCGACGCGGGCAACGGTCGTCGCCGCGCCACCTCGAACACCCCGATCACCAGGCACAGCAGTACCGGCCCGTACGGGTAACCGGCCAGTAGGTAGCCGTTGACCACCAGCACCGCGCCGGTCAGCGACCACAGCGGCGCCGCGCGTCGCCAGAGCACCGTCACCGCGGCGGCCAGTACCAGCAGGGCCACCGCCGGCGCGTCCACCGCGCGGGACCGGCCGGCCTGCGGGCCCGCCGCCAGTACCGTGCCGGCGACCACCACGACCGCGAAGGCCACCGCGAGCGGCACGTCCAGCCGCGCGGGGCGCGGTAACCGTCTCTCCGACGCCATCACCATCCGCCCAGTCTGGCCAACCCGTGGTGGCCGGGGCATCAGCACCACGTTGACGGAGCACTACGTCGATCGACGTATCCGGGCGGAGGATCAGCCGCCCCGCGGCCGACGCGGTCGACGGCATCCGTTGCGCACCATGGGATCCGTTCGGACCGCGGCACCGAGCCGACGGACCCGGACCGCCGCGATGACGGTGGGCCGCCGACCGTCGTCTCCCCGGGCGGACCACCACCAGTACTGGAGGGCTGTGTTGTGACGGCACGGACAGGACCCCACGGCCACGGGTCGTCGGATCCCACCGCACCACCCGGACGCGGGGTGCGCGCCCGGACCGCGATCGGTCGCGCGTACGGACGGCACCGGACGTTGCTGATCGCCACCTGCGTCGCCCTGGTGATGGCGGCCATCGGCGACGAGGCGCCCGGCTACGACGGGCCGGGTCCGTTCATCGACCTCGGTCTCGCGGTCGTGGTGGTCCTGGTCCGGTGGCGGTTCGCCCCGCTGTTCGCCACCGCGGCGAGTGTCTTCTTCGTCGTCGGAGGACTCGCGGCACCCGCGTTCGCACACCGGCTGGCCCACCCCGACCGGGCGCTGGACTTCACCGCCGGCTGGCTGCAGATGCTCGGCTTCGCCGCCGCTGCCGTGTTCGCGGTGGCGGCGGTCGTCCGGGCCGGCCGGACCACGACATCCCGTTGACCCACCAGTACAGGAGTTCCGCATGCTTCGTCGTCCGCACCGCGGCTCGCTCGTCTCGTTCGCCGGCCTGCTCGTCGGGATCTTCGGCCTGGTCGTCCAGTGGCTGGCCGACCCGTCGAAGTTCGCCGGTGCCGGACAGTCGTTCGGCGTCTCGTTCCCACCGGGCATCGTGTTCATCGCCGTGTCCGGCCTGCTGATGCTGGTCACCGCACGCTGGTGGTGGCATCCGGTCTTCGGCGTGTTCATCGCGTTCTGGATCGTCGGGGTCGGCACGCTGGCCGGCCAGCTGCCACCCGTCCTGCTCTCCCACAACCCCGGCACCGTGGCCGGCAACGTGGTGATGGCTGTCGGGCTGGTCGTCGCCTTCGTCGCCGGTGTCCTCGGCATGGTCACGGCGTTCCGTCGCAGATCCACGGGTGGTCCCGGCGCGGCCCCGGCCCGACCCGACGGACCAGCCGAGCGGTGAGGGCGTCACCGCGGCCGGTCGGTGCACGACGGGGCCGGGCTGGGCTGGGCGCCGGCCGGGCTGGGCGCCGGCTGGGCGCCGGCAGGGTGCCTGGCCGGACCGTGGACCGGTCCGGCCAGCGCCCGATAGCGGTCGACGACGGTCAGAACGTGTGTTCCGACGCGGGGAAGGTCCCCGCGCTGACCTCGTCCGCGTACGCGCGCGCGGCGTCGCCGAGCACACCGGCGAGGTCCGCGTAGCGCTTGACGAACCGCGGCGCCTTGCCGGAGCGCAGCCCCGCCATGTCCTGCCAGACCAGTACCTGGGCGTCGCAGTCCGGGCCGGCGCCGATGCCGATGGTCGGGATGGCCAGCTCGTGCGTGACCTTCTTCGCCACCTCGCCGGGCACCATCTCCAGCACCACGGCGAACGCGCCGGCCTCACTGACCGCCAGGGCGTCGGCCATGACCGACTCGGCGGCGTCGCCACGCCCCTGCACCCGGTAGCCGCCGAGCAGGTGTTCGGACTGCGGGGTGAAGCCGATGTGCCCCATCACCGGTATGCCGGCGGCGGTCAGCGCCTCGATCTGCCGCGCGACCCGTACTCCGCCCTCCAGCTTGACGGCCTGCGCGCCGCCCTCCTTCATCAGCCGCACCGCGCTGGCCAGCGCCTGCTCGGGGCCGGCCTCGTAGGTGCCGAACGGCAGGTCCGCCACCACCAGCGCCCGGTGCGTGGACCGGGTCACCGCCTTCACCAGCGGCAGCATCTCCTCGAGGCTGACCTCGACGGTCGTGCCGTACCCGTAGACGTTGTTCGCGGCCGAGTCCCCGACGAGCAGGACCGGGATGCCGATCTGGTCGAAGATCGCCGCCGTGTACTGGTCGTAGCTGGTCAACATCGGCCAGCGCTCGCCGCGCTCCTTGGCCTCGCGCAGGTGTGCGATGCGCACCCGTCGCTTGGTGTTGCCTCCGTACAGGCTGGGTTCGCCCGTCGGGTCGGTGTACTTGTCGGACATCACGCTCTCCTCTCCCTCGAGGCCCGTTCGGGTCCCCGGGTGTGGAGCGACGGCCAGGCCGACACCGGTACGCGCCGGCGCTGGTGTGCCTCCGTGCCGATCCTCACACCAGCATGCCCCCCGGCGGGAGTGCTGGGTTGAAAATGTCACAGCTCGGCGGAAAGGTCACCGCCGTCCGGCGCCGTGGAGCCGCGCCGGGCCGGGCCGGCTCCCGGTCCCGCCCGGCGCGGCGAGCCTCAGCCGGGCCGGACCGGACCGCGGTCCCGGTACTGGTTGGTGATGGGCAGGCGGCGGTCCCGGCCGAACGCCTTCGGGCTGATCTTGGGGCCGGGCGCGGACTGCCGCCGCTTGTACTCGGCGATGTCCACCAGGTGGATCACCCGGTCGATGGTGGCCGGGTCGTGACCCGCCGCGATCAGGTCGGCCCGGCTGGCGTCGCCGTCCACGTACCCGGCGAGAATCGCGTCCAGTTCGTCGTACGGCGGCAGCGAGTCGCTGTCGAGCTGCCCCGGCCGCAGTTCCGCGCTCGGTGGCTTGGTGATCGAGTTCTCCGGGATCGGCTCCTTGCCGCCCCGGTGCCCCGCGTCGCCGTTGCGCCACCGGGCGAGCCGGTACACCAGGGTCTTCGGCACGTCCTTGAGCGGATTGAAGCCGCCGACCGAGTCGCCGTACAAAGTGGAGTATCCGACCGCCAGCTCGCTCTTGTTGCCGGTGGTCAGTACCAGGTGACCCTCCTGATTGGACAGTGACATCAGTACGATCCCGCGGATCCGGGCCTGGAGGTTCTCCACCGCCATCCCGGACAGGGTCAGGTTGGCGAGGAAGACGTCCACCATGGGCGCGATGGCCTCGGTGCGGTAGTTCAGGCCGGTCCGCTCGGCCAGATCGGCCGCGTCGGACCGGGAATGCTCCGACGAGTACTCGCTGGGCATCGAGATGGCGTGCACCCGCTCCGGTCCGACCGCGTCCACCGCGATCGCCGCCACCACCGCGGAGTCGATGCCACCGGACAGGGCGAGCACGACCGACGAGAAGCCGTTCTTGGTTACGTAGTCGCGCAGCCCGGTGACCAGCGCCTCCCACACCTCCGCCTCGTCGGCGATCCGTGCGGTGCACACCCCCTGCCGGCGCGGTCCGGCGGGAGCCGGGCCCTCCTCGGAGAGGACCACCCGGTCGATGCCCATGCCGGCGGCGCTGGCGGGCGGCGCGGCGCTCGACCCGGCCGGCAGGTCCAGGTCGAGTACGACCAGGTCCTCGGCGAACTGCGGCGCACGGGCCAGCAGCTCGCCGTCGGCGGCCACGACCAGCGAGTCACCGTCGAAGACCAGCTCGTCCTGGCCGCCGACCATGTTCACGTACGCCAGCGTGGCGCCCGCCTCCCGGGCGCGACGGCGGACCAGATCCGCCCGCAGGTCGTCCTTGGCCAGCTCGTACGGCGAGCCGTTGACGTTGACGACCAGCCCGGCCCCGGCGGCGCGGGCGGCCGCGAACGGCCCGCCGGCCTGCCACAGGTCCTCGCAGATGGTCAGGGCGACGTCGACGCCGCCGATCCGGACCAGCCGCAGCGTGTCACCGGAGACGAAGTAGCGGTCCTCGTCGAAGACCCCGTAGTTGGGCAGGTGGTGCTTGAAGTACGTCGTGACCACGCGTCCGTCGGCGAGGACGGCGAGCGCGTTGCGCGGCCCGCGTCCCGGGTCGGCCTCCGCGCTGATCCGGCCCGGGCCGTCCGCGTCCAGGTAGCCGACGAACACCGGCAGCCCGCCCAGACCGTCGGAGACGAGGTCGGCGGCGAGCTGCCGGAGCGTGTCCTGGCTGGCCTGGACGAAGGAACGGCGGAAGACCAGGTCCTCGACCGGGTAGCCGGTCAGCATCATCTCCGGGAAGGCGACCAGCGAGGCGCCCTCGTCGGCGGCGCGCCGGGCCTGCTCGCGGACGATCGTGGCGTTTCCGGTCAGGTCCCCCACAGTCGGGTCGACCTGTGCGAGTGCGATCCGCAACGTCGGCATGGCCCCATCCTCCCGCACCGTCCCGGTCCGTGGACCTCCCCCCGCGGTGCGAGCCGTGTCACCCGCCGCCCCTGGTCGCATCGGGTCCACCGGCGGCCGGGCGGGCGGCGAACCGGGGCCACCAGCCGAGCGCCTCGCGGGTCGGCGCGAGGTCGACGGCGGCACCGCTGACGTCGCCGGTCACCGGCAGTACCCGGATCCCGTCCGGGCGCTCCAGGGCGGCCAGCAGCAGGTCGGTGAGGTCGCTCCCGGCGAGCGCCGGCATCGGCCGCCCGTCACCCATCCGCAGCATCGGCAGCGGGTCCTCGGCGCTCGGCGCCGCCCGGTTCAGGCCGGGCCGGCCGTCCCGGGT
>JBAUUM010000771.1:0-4384 GCA_049582705.1 Actinocatenispora sp. | reverse complement strand
GGCCCGTCGTGCGCGGGCCGCACCGCCGGGGCACGCCCGGCGACGGCTGCCCCTGTCCGAGGCAGGCGTTGAAAGGTTTCAAGTCCAAACGTTAGTGTCCCGCCGGCACCGGGTCAAGCCGCCGGTGGCATCCCCGACGCCGACGCCGACACGGACGCGGACTCCGGCGCGGCCGGTCCGCACCGCGGCCGGTCCGCGCCCCTACCCGGCGGGCGCGACCGGACCGGTCCCGTACCGCACCGTCAGCGACGCGCACGGGTCGACGCCCGCGCGACGAGTTCGGGGGTGAACTGCACCTGCTGGTGCACGTGCGCCGGATTGGTGGTCTCGTCCAGCAGCAGGGCCGCCGCCGTCTCCCCCAGCCGGTACCGCGGCTGACGTACCGAGGTCAGCGGCACCGCCGCCGCGGCGGCGAACTCGATGTCGTCGTAGCCGACGATCGCCAGGTCGTCGGGCACCCGCAGACCCAACGACACGGCGTGCTGCAGCAGACCGAGGGCGAGCAGGTCGTTGGCGCACGCGGCGGCGGTCAGCCGTGCCGACCGGGGCAGGCCGGCGAGGCGCTCGCCGGCGTGGCGTCCCTCCGCGACGTTCAGCGCCGAGGTCTCGATCACCGCAAGGGACGAGGGGTCCCGGCCGGCCCGGTCCAGCGCCCGGCGGGCGCCCCGCAGCCGGTCGGCCACCTGACCGACGGACACCGGCCCACCGACGAAGGCGATCCGGTCGTGACCGAGGTCGAGCAGGTGCTGGACGGCCAGCTCGCCACCGAGCACGTCGTCCACCGCCACCGAACAGTGGCTGGTGCCGCCGCGGCGTCTGTCCACGATGACCACCGGCGTGCCGTGCCGGACGAGTTCGTCGAGGCCGGGATCGTCCGGGTCGACCGGCGTGATCAGGACACCTTGGACGCGCTGCTGCCGCAGCCGGGACAGGTAGGCCCGTTCCCGCTCCGGACGGTTGCCGCTGGCGCACAGGAACAGCGACAGGTCCGACCTCTCGGCCGCGTCCTCGATGCCCTGGGCGACGTCGGTGAAGAACGGGTTGGTGGCATCCAGCATCACGTACGCCAGGGCCCGGCTGCGGCCGGCACGCAGCTGCCGGGCCGACTCGTTGCGCACGAAACCGAGGTCCGCCATGGCCTTCTCGACCCGGACCCGGGTGGCGGCCGCGACGCGGTCCGGCCGGTTCAGCACGTTGGACACGGTCCCGAGCGACACTCCCGCCGTCGCGGCCACATCCTTCACGCTCGGTGTGCGCGTCGGGTGCGAGCCGTCGGCGTCCGTGCCCGCCATGAGGTGCGCCTCCCACGTTGAAACGTCACAACGATCCCGAGTCTAGCCTCACGATCGGTGACGGGCAGGGGCCCGTCCGGGACTGCAACGCCCAAGGCGTCCGCGCTCCGTGCGCCCTTGACGGGCGTCCGAGGTCACACTACGGTCAACAGGCGACGCAACTGAAACCTTTCAATCGCCGACCGGAAGCACGCGCGCCCCTCCCGGGCCGACCGCGCGGACGCCGGGGGCCGCCCCGCCGACAGGGGTGCCGCACGGCGACCCGGGACCGGCGTCGGAGTTCAGCCCAACGCCGTCCGCGCAGCGACGAGTCAAGGGGCGGAGGCCACACGATGACCACCATCGACGAGCCCGACCGGGGCGCACCGCCGCGCGGCGGGGTCTGGAAGAACACGGTCCTCGCCGGCCTCGCCAACTACATCGACGGCGGCTCCATCGTCGCCGGCGCCGCCGGCCTCGCGCTGTGGGCCGCCCAGTTCGGACTCAGCTCGTCGTTCGTCGGGGTGATCGCCGCGTTCAGCTCCAACGCCATCTCCGCGGGGATCGGCGCGCTGGTGGGCGGACGGCTCTGCGACCTGTTCGGCCGCAAGCGCATCTACCAATGGGACATGCTGCTGTACGCCTTCGGCGTGCTGTGGATCGTGTTCGCGACGCAGCCGTGGATGCTGGTGGTCGGCTACGTACTGGCCGGACTCGCGGTCGGCGCCGACGTGCCCGCCTCCTGGACCCTCATCGCCGAATCCGCCCCCGATCGACAGCGCGGCAGGCACAGCGGGGTGGCGCAGATCCTCTGGTACCTCGGACCCGCGGTCGTCCTGCTGCTCACCCTCGCGCTGTCCTCACTGGACGTACTCGGCATCCGCATCGTGTTCGCGCACCTGTTCGTGCTCGCGCTCGTACTGTGGGCGCTGCGCCGGGGCATGAGCGAGTCGCCCCGCTGGCGCCGAGCCCAGCACTCGGCGGCCCGGGATTCGGCGGCCCCGCCCGCGCCAGAGCGGGTGGGCGCGGCCCCGAACCGGTTGAGCCTCGCCGCGCTGCGACCGCTGCTGAGCCGCCGCAACCTCGGCGCGTTGCTGTTCCTCGCCGGCATGTACGGCATCTGGAACCTGTTCGCCGGCACCAACGGCTTCTTCCTGCCGTACATCCTGCGCACCGTCGGCTCACAGACCCAGGCGGTCAGCGTCGCGCTGCAGTGCGCGATCTTCGTCCTGTCCATCATCGCGATCGCGTTCGTGTTCATGCCGTTCGTGGACCGGACCAACCAGAAACGGATGCTGGGTCTCGCGGCCGCGATCCAGGTGGTCGGGGTGGCGCTGTTCGCGGTGTTCCCCCTCACCATCGTGGTCGCCCTCGGGTACGTGCTGCTGATCGGCATCGGCCAGGGCATGGGCCAGCAGTCCTTTTTCCAGCTGTGGAGCGGCGAACTGTTCCCGACGCTGCTGCGCAGCACCGCGCAGGGCCTGATCTTCGCCGTGGTACGCATCGCGCTGGGCCTGTGGAGCTTCTTCGTGCCCGTACTGACCGCCAGTTCCGGCCTGCACGCCGTGGCGTGGATCCTGACCGGGTTCGTCCTGATCAGCGGGCTCATCGGCTGGTTCTTCGCGCCGTCCAACGGCGGCAAGTCGCTCGAACAGATACAGCGCGAGCGACAGGCCGACACGGTCCCGACGACCTCGTGACACACCACGACCATGACCCGGTGACCGGGCGGGACCGTCCGGTGATCACACAGACAGGCGGGTGCAGCCGATCGTGACCACGCAGACCACCGAACTGATCGCCCGGTCGAACCGGCTGGGCGCGGACCCGAAGAACACCAACTACGCCGGGGGCAACACCTCCGCCAAGGGCCCGGCCGTCGACCCGGTGACCGGCAAGCAGACCGAACTGTTGTGGGTCAAGGGATCCGGCGGTGACCTCGGCACGCTGACCGAGGCCGGTCTGGCGGTGTTGCGGCTGGACCGGCTGCGCAGCCTGGTCGACGTCTACCCGGGTGTCGAGCGCGAGGACGAGATGGTGGCCGCGTTCGACTTCTGCCGACACGGTCGTGGCGGCGCCGCGCCGAGCATCGACACCGCGATGCACGGACTGGTGGACGCCGCGCACGTCGACCATCTGCACCCCGACGCGGGCATCGCGCTGGCCACCGCCGCCGACGGCCCGACCCTGACCCGGGAGTGCTTCGGCGACCGGGTCGCCTGGGTACCGTGGCGCCGCCCCGGATTCCAGCTGGGGCTGGACATCGCGGCGGTCCAGCGGGACAACCCGTCGGCGATCGGCGTGGTCCTCGGCGGTCACGGCATCACCGCCTGGGGTGAGACCTCCGAGCAGTGCGAGCGCAACTCGCTGGAGATCATCCGTACCGCGGAGCAGTTCCTCGCCGAACGCGGCGTGGCCGAACCGTTCGGTCCGGTGGTCGCCGGCCGCGCAGCACTGCCCGAGGCCGAACGGCACGCCCGGGCGGCCGCGCTCGCGCCGGTACTGCGGGGACTGGCCAGTACCGACAACCGGCAGGTGGGGCACTACGACGACGGCGAGGCGGTACTGGACTTCCTGTCCGGCGAGAAGCTCGCGTCGCTCGCCGCGCTCGGCACCTCCTGCCCGGACCACTTCCTGCGCACGAAGGTCCGGCCGCTCGTCGTCGACCTGCCCGCCACGGCACCGGTCGAGGAGGTCCTGGACCGCGTGCGGGACCTGCACGCGGCGTACCGGCAGGACTATGCGGCCTACTACCGACGGCATGCCGACGCGGACAGCCCGCCGATGCGCGGCGCGGACCCGGCGATCGTCCTGGTGCCCGGCGTGGGCATGTTCTCCTACGGCCGGGACAAGCAGACCGCCCGGGTGGCCGGCGAGTTCTACCGCAACGCGATCGCCGTGATGCGCGGCGCGGAGGCCGTCTCGACGTACGCGCCGATCGAGGAGGGCGAGAAGTTCCGCATCGAGTACTGGGCGCTGGAGGAGGCGAAGCTGCGCCGGATGCCCCCGCCCAGGCCGTTGGCCGGCCGGATCGCGCTCGTCACCGGGGGCGGTTCCGGGATCGGCCGGGCGACCGCGCGGCGGCTCGCGGCCGAGGGTGCGTGCGTCGCCGT
>JBAUUM010000770.1:0-7053 GCA_049582705.1 Actinocatenispora sp. | reverse complement strand
GCGCTGGTCCGGTCCCGCTACGGCGACGAGATCGTGGACAAGCTGGTGGATCCGCTGCTGGGCGGCGTGTACGCGGGCCGCGCCGACGACCTGTCGTTGGCGGTGTCGGTGCCCACCCTGTACGAGGCGGCGCAGCACGAGGAGACGCTGTCCGCGGCCGTACGGTCGGCGCAGCGCGCCACGCCGCCGCCGTCCGGCCCGATGTTCGGTGGCCTGTCCGGCGGCATGTCCGGCCTGGCCGAGGCGATGGCCTCGGCGTCCGGCGCGACGCTCCGGCTGGGCCTGCCGGTACGGGTCCTGACGCCCACTCCGGACGGTTGGTGCCTGACGGTGGGGTCGACCCGCGACCCGGAGCGGCTGGACGTCGACGCCGTCGTACTGACCGTGCCCGCCCGACCCGCGGCGCGGTTGCTGACGCCGTTCACGCCGGCGAGCGCCGCCGAGGTCGGGGTGCTGGACTACGCGAGCGTGGCGCTGGTGACCCTGGTACTGCCCGGCGACGTGCTGCCGGAATCCTCGGGGTTCCTGGTGCCGGCCACGGAGGGCTACACGATCAAGGCGGCCACGTTCATGACCCGCAAGTGGCCGCACCTGGCCGGTCGGGGCGTCAGCGCGGTGCGCGTGTCGATGGGTCGGTACCGGGAGAGCCGCGTGTTGCAGCGCGACGACGAGGACCTCGTCGGGGTGGCCGCCGCGGACCTCGCCGACATCCTCGGGGTCCGGCTGCCACGGCCGGTCGGCACCGCGGTACGACGCTGGGGCGGCGGCCTGCCGCAGTACGGGCCGGGACATCTCGGCCGGGTGGCGCGGGCCCGGGCTTCGCTGGCGGAGCACCCCACGCTGGTCCTGGCCGGGGCCGGGTACGACGGGGTGGGGCTGCCCGCGTGCGCCCGCTCCGGGCAGCACGCGGCTGAATCGCTGATGGCGACGCTGGCGCCGGGGCCGGCGTCCGTAGCACTGGGAGAGAAGCACGATGGCTGACACATCATCCGACGCCGGCACGAACGCCGCCCGGATCCGCGAGTTGAACGCGACGGCCCGGTACACGATGTGGTCGGTGTTCCGGGCGACCGGCCCGTTGCCGACCCTGCGTGACGAGATGACCGGCGAGGTGGTCGGGCTGTTCGAGCGGCTCGCCGGCAACGACGTGGTGATCCGCGGCTGCTACGACGTGTCCGCGCTGCGCGCCGACGCCGACCTGATGATCTGGTGGCACTCCGAGGATCCGGACGCGCTGCAGGACGCGTTCGGCGCGCTGCGCCGTACCCAGCTGGGTCGGTACCTGGGGGCGACCTGGTCGTCGATGGCGGTGCACCGGCCGGCCGAGTTCAACAAGAGTCACGTGCCTGCGTTCCTGGCGGGCGAGTCGGCGCGCGACTACGTGGCCGTGTACCCGTTCGACCGGTCCTACGAGTGGTACCTGCTGCCCGACGACGAGCGCCGGTTCATGCTCGCCGAGCACGGCAAGATGGCGCGCGAGTACCCGGACGTGCGGGCCAACACGGTGCCGGCCTTCGCGCTCGGTGACTACGAGTGGATCCTGGCGTTCGAGGCCGACGAACTGCACCGGATCGTGGACCTGATGCGTGAGCTTCGGGCCGCCACGGCGCGCCGGCACACCCGCCTGGAGGTCCCGTTCTACACGGGTCGCCGACGAGACATCGGTCAGATCATCACCGACCTGCCCTGATCCGCCGGCACCGGCCCGGACCGGCCGGCTCTGATCCGCCAGCCCGGACTGGCCGGCCCGATCCGCACCGGCCCGCACCGGCGTCCACCGGTGGGCACCGGGCCCGCCTGTGGAGCACGGGTACGAGCCCGGCGGCGGGCCGGTGCCGTCGCGGCCGGTTCAGCTCAGCCCCGGCCTCAAGACGGGGCCGGTTCAGCTCAGCCCAGCCTCATGGCGGGGCCGGTTCAGCTCAGCCGGGCCTCATGCCGCAGCAGTTCCGCCAACCCACCCGGGTCGGTGGAGCCGCCGGTCAGGCCGCGGGAGACGAACCAGGTGGCCACGTTGTCCGCGTCGCGGTCCAGGTACCGGCCGCCGTTCGGGTTGCTGATCACGTCCACGATCTGCGGCAGGTCGATCAGTACCAGCCGGTCGCCGTGCACCAGCAGGTTGTACGCGGACAGGTCACCGTGCGCCGACCCGTGCCGGGCCAGCGTGACCAGGACCTCCACCAGCTGGTCCCACAGGTCCGCCAGTTCCCCGCCCCGGTACGGGGTCTCGGCGAGCCGAGGTGCCGGCGTCCCGTCCGGGTCGCCGACGAACTCCATCAGCAGCTCGGTGTCGACGATCTGCGCCGGGTACGGCACCGGCAGCGCCATGTCGTGCAGCGCGCACAGCGCGCCGAACTCCGCCTCGGCCCACTGCCCGGCGATCACCTGCCGGCCGAACGCGCTGCGGTTGGCCATGGCCCGGTTGGTACGGGAGCGGCGGACCCGGCGGCCCTGCCGGTAGTCGCCGTCCCGGCGGAACATCCGGTGCTCTGTGTCCCGGTACCGCTTGGCGGCGAGCAGGCAGCCGCGGTCGGTGCCGGGCACGCCACGGTGCAGCAGGTGGACGTCGGCTTCCTTACCGGTCTTCAGGACGCCGAGCTCGGTGTCGACGGCGGCCAGCTCGGTGACCAGCCAGTCGGGGTGCGGTCGAGGTCCGCGTTGCCCGGCCGTGGACCGGTCCCAGGTGGACCAGCGGTCGCCGGCGGGCGGGGCGTCGGGATCGTCCGCTGGATCCTCGGCGGAAAACCAGTCGTCGTCCGTCTGTTGGTACGGGTTGCCCGGACCGTGGCCGGGCTCGTCGTCAAAGCGCCGGCGTCCCCGCCGGATCGGGTCGGTGTCGCGCACTGCGGGTTCCCCCTGGGAAGGCGGCGGCCCCGCCGACAGAGCCGGACCGCGTGTCGGGCGTGAACATCTCGTCAGCCCCCTTCCGTCAGACCGGCGGGAACGCCGGTGCCAGCCAGTGCGGGCACAGTGTGCCCGGCGGGCCGGTACCCGGCAACCGGATTACCCCGCCACCGCGGCGCGCGCGACCCGCGGCGGACCTGCCCCCGCGTGGGCGTGCCGGTACGACCCGTCAGGGCTGCCACCCGTACAGGTGGGTGACGTTCAGCCGCACGACGAGCCGCGAGTCGGCGACCATCACCGACCGGTACTCGGCCCAGTCCGGGTGCTCGCCCTGCACCCCGCGGTACACCTCGACCAGTTCCTCCACCGTGGCGTCGTGCTCCTCGGTGGCCGGTGGGGTCAGCTCGGCGTGACCCTCGGCGACCGCGTACGCGGAACCGTCGGGGGTGCTCACGTAGCAACTGGCCCGCGGGTCACGGCGCAGGTTGTACACCTTGGCGCGGTTGACGGTGGTGGAGAGCCGGATCGTGCCGGTCGCGGGGGCGGCACAGTAGTCCACGGTGGACAGCTGCGGCCTGCCGTCGCGCTTGAGGGTGACCAGTACGCCGCGGCCACGGGTGCCGAACAGGTCCCAGAGCTCGTCTCTCATGCCGGCACCGTCCGCCCGGGTCCGTCCGGCGTCGGTCGTCTCCGCACCCCGACGGCCTGCCGGCCGGTGAACCGGTGCACGCCACACATGCCGGACCGGGTGCTGGTACTGAGGGCGCCGAGGTGAGGAGTCGCGCTGCCGTCCGCGACGGACCATGGTGTTGACACGCCAACAAACTAACCCGACCGGACGGGACCGGTCCCGAGGTGGTGCCGGGGTCGGCCGTCCGCGACGGACGGCCGGACGATCCGGTCGGCGGGCCCACGACGGGCCCACCGACCGTCGGCGTCAGCGGGCCAACGCGCCCATCGGATCCCAGGCCGGCAGCACGATCGGCTCGGCCGACAGGGCCTCGCGCAGCTCGGCCGGCAGGAGGTCACGACGTACCGCGATCTCGAACACGTACTCGTCGAACCACGAGTCGTTCATCGTGAAGAAGCCCTTCTGGCCGAGGTCCTCGCCCCAGGAGTTCTCCACCCGCCACCGCCGCGGTGTGCCGCCGGGCAGGTCCACGCCGGTGAACAGCATCGCGTGGGTCATCGCGGTCTCCCCGTACTCCAGCCGGGCGGCCTTGTCCAGCTCGAAGCGCACCCCGTACAGGGACTCGTAGTCGACCAGCGCGGCGTCCCACAGGCCCTCGGTCTTGTTGAACTGCTGCGCCACGTCGCAGCCGAACCAGACGGGTTCGCCGCCGGAGATCGTGCGGGCCGCGGCGTCCTTCAGGATGGCCATGTCCACGTTGAGGTAGACCACCGGCGGCCCGTCCAACACGTTGCCGAGGTACTCGACCGTGAACGTGCGGCCCACCGGGCTGGTCGGGCGCGGGTCGTGCACCAGGCAGACGTACTCGTCCAGCGGGACGTCGACGTAGCGCTCGGCGAACTCCTGCGGGGTGAGCACCCCGTCCCGGTGGAACTCGCGGTCCTTGTCCACCCACTGCCAGTCGAAGCTGTCCGGCGGGGTGCCCAGGTGCATGGCCAGTACCCGGTAGACCACGCCCAGGATCTCCCGCTTGCGGTCCCGGCGATCCTCCACCGTGCCGTTCGACGCGACCCGCAGGGTCCGGGCGCCCTCCCGCAGCACCTTGCGCAGGATCGCGTTCATCCGCGCGGTGTCCGACGACGACCTGGTCTCCGGCATGATCGACTTGGGCACCAGGCCGTGCTTCTCGACCAGCGCCACGAACATGTTCCACTGCCCGCCGTCGTCGGCCACGTTGGTCAGCAGCTGGGCGACGGTGCGGTCGTCGGTGTCCCGGTCGGCGGTGTCGATGACCGCCTCCAGGAAGTAGTTGGCCCGCTCGAACTTGTCCCAGAACATCAGGTGGTTCTGGGAGAACTCGAAGTCCGCGAGGTTGAGCTTCGCGCGGGTGCCGACCCTCAGCAGGTTCAGCCCGGCGAACAGCCAGCACCGGCCGCTCTTCTTCTGGTTGGTGGCCTTCCAGTCGTCGAGCAGGTTCGACACCGAGTGGTCGATGCCGCGGACTATCGTCCGGTCCAGCGCGATCTCGTCGACCGGGTGCTGGGCCAGGGCGTTCTGTGCGACCCGGTACGCGGGATTCGCGGCGAACTGTTTGCGCAGCAGCTGGATGTCCTCGGCGGTGACCGCGCTACCTGTACCAGCGTCCATGGATGCTGACTCCTTCCGGCCGGGCCGGGTCGGCCCCCGTGATGGCTCGATGCCGCGCGGGTCCGCCCGGCGGCGCGAAGCTGTGCGGTGGGCGGATCGACCGGCGCCGATCCGACCCTGGGTGTCATTCTCCGTCGTGTGGACGCCCGCTCACCAGGGGTAGAGCGGCGTGATCACGACGATCGGCCGGTTTCCGCCGAGAGCGTGGCGGGCCCGGGATGCCGACGCATCGGCGTGTGCGGGATGCCGTCCTCCACGTACTGCGGCCCGTCCGGACGGAACCCGTACCGCTGGTAGAACGCGGTCAGGTGGGACTGTGCCCCCAGTACGACGGTCGCTCCGGCGACCAGCTCCAGGGCGGCGTCCAGCAGCCGTCCGGCGAGCCCCGTCCCCCGCGCGTCCGCCGCCGTGCAGACCCGCCCGATGCGCGCCGTGCCGTCCGGTTCGGTGAGCACCCGCAGGTACGCGAGCACCGCGCGGTCCCGCTCGTACCAGAGGTGCACGGTGTCCGGTTCGGCGTCCCGGCCGTCCAGCTCCGGATAGGGGCAGTCCTGCTCGACCACGAACACGTCCACGCGCAGCCGCAGCACGGCGTACAACTCGGCGGCGCTCAGCTCGGCGAACCGGGCCCGCCGCAGGTCAGGTCTGGTCACGCACCGAGCGTACGGTCCGGTCCGGCGCACGGACCCGCAGGTGCGACCGTGCTGGCGCCCGAGGAACCCGGGGCCGGGCACGGTCGGTACGAGCGGTGGTGGGCGCGAGGTGGGCTAGGCCTTCGGCTCCAGCGTGAGGGAGATCGAATTGATGCAGTAGCGCTGGTCGGTCGGGGTGTCGTAGCCCTCGCCCTCGAAGACGTGGCCGAGGTGCGAGTCGCAGCGCGCGCAGCGGACCTCGACGCGTTCCATGCCGAGGGTGGCGTCGGTGAGCAGGGTGACCGACTCGCCGGCCAGCGGGGTGTAGAAGGACGGCCAGCCGCAGTGCGACTCGAACTTCGCGTCGCTGCGGAACAGTTCGGCGCCGCAGGCCCGGCACCGGTACACGCCCTCGCTCCTGGTGTCGACGTACTCGCCGGTGAACGGTCGTTCGGTGCCGGCCTCGCGGAGCACCGCGTACTCCTCCGGGGTCAACCGCGCCCGCCAGCCGTCCTCGGTGTCCGGTAGCTCCGTGCCGGTGGTCTTCTGCTGCTCGGTCATGCGCTCCACGGTACGTCGCCGGCTGGCCCGCCCACCCGGGCTGACCGGCCTGAGGCTGACGATGAGCCCCGACGCGGTCGCGGCACGTGAGACGATGTGCGCAGCTGTGGAAGGGACTGCCGGTGCCCGACACGCACGGGGTACTTGTCCGATACCGCCCCACCTGGCAACAGGCGGCCGGGCGGGGGCTGCTGGCCGGCGTCCTGCTGGCGCTGGTCGCCGCGATCGGGGAACTGCTCCGGTTGGTCCGGCACGGGATGCGGTGGAGCGACCTGGCCCTGGTGCCCGCGGCGTTCCTGCTCGGGTCGGTGATCAGCGCCCTGATCGGCCGCCGCGCCGGGGTGCAGGCACTGGACTCGGGTCTGCGTGCGGCGCCGGGCATGCCGTCGCGCCGCTTCGTGCCGTGGAGCCAGATCGTCGACGTGCGCACCGAACGCCGCCGCAACCACACCGTGGTCACCTGCTACCTGAGCACGGGTGGCCGGTGGCGGCTGCCCGCCCCGTACGACGGTGGTGCGTTGGGCCGGGACCCGGAGTTCGAGGAGAAGATGTTCACGATCCGGAACCTCTGGGAGTCCTACCGGATCTTCGCGCCGGAACCGCTGACCCGGGAGGGCCCGCTGAGCCCCGGCTCCGCGCCCAGCCCCGACCCGCACTGAACCCGACCCCGGTCCGCGTTGCGCCCGCCCGCCGGGTCGCGACGCGACATGCCAGCCCTTCTGTGCAGCGACACGCCGACTG
>JBAUUM010000769.1:0-4003 GCA_049582705.1 Actinocatenispora sp. | reverse complement strand
GAACTCGGCGGCAAGGCGCCCGTGCTGGTCTTCGACGACGCGCCCGAGCCGTCCTGGTCCCGCATCGTGGCAGCCGCGTACTACAACGCCGGCCAGTCGTGCACCGCCGCGACCCGCGTCGTCACCCCCCGACGCTGCTACGACCGGGTGGTGGAGCAGCTGGCGGCGGCGGCCGGGAAGACGACCGTCGGCCCGGACGGCACGTACGGGGCGCTGAACAACCCCGACCAGCTGGCCCGGGTCGCCGGCCTGGTGGACGGCCGGGAGAGCCGCGCCGAACTGGTCGCCGGCGGACACCGGCTGGACCGCCCCGGGTACTACTTCGCGCCGACCGTGGTGGCCGGTGTGCGGGCCGCCGACCAGCTCGCCACCGAGGAGATCTTCGGCCCCGTCATCACCGTGGAGTCCACGGCGGACGAGGACGAGGCGTTGCGGCTGGCCAACAGCGGCCGGTACGGCCTCGCGGCGAGCGTCTGGACCAGCGACGCCCGGCGCGCGGCCCGGCTGTCCCGGGCGTTGGACTACGGCACGGTCTGGGTGAACTGTCATTCGGTGCTGGCCACCGAGATGCCGCACGGCGGCGTGCGCGACTCCGGGTACGGCTCGGATCTGTCCCAGCACGCGCTGACCGACTACCTGCGACTCAAGCACGTGATGACGGCACTGGACGACGACTGAGCCGGACGACGACCGGGCCGCCGGACCGCGGCCGGTCGTCCGGATGCCCTGCCCCCGGAACGGAAAGGAGAAGACATGCCCAGGATCGCCGTGTGCGGAGGCGTGTATTCCAACCCGTACGCGTTGCGCGCCTTCGTCGCCGACGCCCGCTCCCGTGGTGCGGAGCGCCTGTGGTGTCTCGGTGACCTCGGCGGGTACGGCGCCGAGCCGGAGGAGATCTGGCACCTGCTGAGCGAGCACGACATCGAGTGCATCGCCGGTAACTACGAGGTCGCGATCGGCCGTGGCGACACGGACTGCGGTTGCGGCTACCGCGATCCGCGGGACAACGAGTTCGCGCAGGTCATGTACGACTACACGCGGAAGAACACCAGCGAGGCGTACGCCGCCTGGATGCGCACCCTGCCCACCGAGCGGCGGGAACGCGTCGCCGACGTGGACGTGCACCTGGTGCACGGTTCCACCGTGCAGCTCAACGACTTCTGGTGGGAGTCGCTGACCGACGACGAACACGCCGACCGGGTCTCGGCCAGCGGCGCCGACGTCATCTGCTGCACCCACTCCGGCATGCCGTGGATCCGCACGTTCGACGACACCCTCGTGGTCAACGTGGGGGTGCTGGGCCGGCCGGCCAACGACGGCCGGCGCGAGGTCTGGTACGCGATCCTGGACATCGAGGACGGTAGCGCGCGGGCCGAACTGGTGTCGCTGGGCTACGACTGGCAGGCGCACGCCGCGTCGATGCGCCGGGTCGGACTGCCGGAACCGTTCGTGGAGACCGTGGAGACGGGCTGGTGGACCACCTGCCTGGAGATCGTGCCGCCGGTCGAGCGCAGCCGCGGACGCTTCCAGCTGTACCGCAGCGCGCTGCCGGACAGCTTCGGTGCGGAGGAGGTGAGCTGGGCGGACGCGCCGGAGGTCGCCGACGACGGCCGGCCGGTGGTCGAGCTGTTCGGCTCGCCGCTGTTCCCGCCCCGGCTCTGGCTGTACACGAACTTCCACTGCAACCTGCACTGCTGGTACTGCTCGGTGGCCTCCAGTCCGAAGGCGAGGCAGCGCGAACTGGGCCTGGACCGGTTCCGCGCGCTGGTCGACGAGTCGGTCGCGGAGGGCTTCACCGAGCTCTACGTGACCGGCGGCGAACCGTTCCTGCTGCCCTGGATCGTGGAGGCGCTGGAATACGCGAGCGACCGGATCGCCACGGTCGCGCTGACCAATGGCATGCTCTACCGTGGCCGCCGGCGGACCGAGCTGGAACGCCTGGCGCACCGCGACAACCTCATCCTCCAGACGTCCATCGACGGGGCGAAGGCCGCCACCCACGACCGCAACCGCGGCGAGGGAAGCTGGGAACGGGCCATGGAGGGCATACGCATCGCCCGCTCGCTGAACCTCCCGGTGCGGGTCGGGCTGACCGAGACCGACCAGAACACCGGCGAGGTCCCGGAGCTGCGGGCGATGCTCGAGGAACACGGCATCACCGGACCGGACTTCGCGGTGCGACCGCTCGTCAAGCGCGGGAAGTCGAGCGAGGGCATCGAGATCGACGACGCGAACACCGTTCCCGAACTGGCGGTCACCGCCGACGGCTGGCACTGGCATCCCGCCGGTGCGGACCTCGCGACCAGCCCCGACATGTACCTCGGCGGTGCCGAGATCTCCATGTCCGAGGCGAAACGCCGCGCCGTGGAGCGCTTCCTGCGTCTCCGTCAGTCCGACGGTTCACTGCCGCACATCTACCACTGCGCGGTGTAGGAGGCTCGACATGAAGGTCGCACCACTCGGCCACCGGCTCGACGAGTTGCCGTGGTCCCGGCGGCACAGCCGGATCGTGCTGGCGCTCGGCGCCGGCTGGCTGTTCGATTCGCTGGAGGTCAATCTCGTCGGCGGCGTCATCAACCCGATGGAGAAGTACTTCGACGTGGGCCCGCTGGTGGGCCAGCTCGTCTTCTTCTCCTGGCTGATCGGCATCCTGGTCGGTGCCGTGGTCGGTGGGCACCTGGCGGACCGTTTCGGTCGCCGGCGACTGTTCCTGATCACGCTGCTGTGGTACGCGTGCCTGACCGTGCTGACCGGGTTCTCGCCGACGATCTGGTTCGTGATCGGGCTGCGGTTCCTGACCGGGCTGGGTGTCGGCGCCGAGTACCCGATCGTCAACGCCGCGATCATCGAGCTGATCCCGTCCCGCTACCGCGGACGCATCGGCGCGGCGGTGATGAACTTCTGGCCGGTGGGCGCGGTACTCAGTGGCGTGCTGAGCTACCTGCTGCTCAACACGTTCGGGCTCACCGACGCGGTGTCCTGGCGGGTCGGCTTCGCCGCCGGCGGCGTACTGGCGCTGCTGGTCCTGCTGTTCCGTCGCGGAGTGCCGGAGTCGCCGCGCTGGCTGGCCAGCCGGGGTCGGCACGCCGAGGCGGAGGCCATCCTCACCCACCTGGCGGAGCCGGGCCACACCGCGGTCCCGGCGGTGACGGCCGCCGCGTCGCCCGGCCCGGCCGAACGGATCGGCCGGCTGCGCGAACTGCTGCGTGACTACCGGGGCCGCCTCGCGCTGGGCTCCATGCTGGACCTGTCCGAGGCGTTCGGGTACTACGGCATCTCCGCCGTCGTCACCCTGGTCGTGCTGCCGGCCATCGACATCGCCGACCGGGACATCCCGTTCTTCCTCATCATGGGCAATGTCGGCGCGCTGGTCGGCGGGATCGTGATGACCATGTTCTTCGACCGGCTGGGCCGGCGGCGCACCGTGCTGATCACGTACATCCTGGCCGCGGCCGGGGTGGGCCTGCTGGCGGCGGCCACCGCGTCCGGCAGTACCGCCGCGGTACTCGTGGCGTACCTGCTGGCCAACGCGTTCGGCAACGCGGCGTGGACCTCCGCGTACCCCACCTTCACCGAGCTGTTCCCGACCCGGGTCCGGGCCGCGGGCGTGGGCGCGTCGGTCGGTGTGGGCCGGGTCGGTGCCGCGTTCTCCGTACTGATCGTGACCTCCGTGGCCAACGGCCTGAACCCGACGGCCGGGTACCTGCTGGTGGTCCTGTTCTGGCTGGCGGGCGCGGCGTCGATGCTGGTGTTCCTGCTGCGCGGGGGCACCGAGGCGGCGGGCAAGCCCCTGGACGCGGTGGCCGAGACCCGCGTTCCGGAGCCGGCGGCTCGTGGCTAGCCGCCAGACGGGACATACTGTCGGAAACTGCGCTCTGGGTAAGGGGTGGAGATGACAGAACCAGAACAGGACGCCGAAGCACAACCCACGCTCCCGGCGGCGCCGCCGTCCGGCGTCGCGATCCTCGGCGCCGGCCCGGTCGGCCTGGACGCGGCCCTGGCC
>JBAUUM010000768.1:0-11030 GCA_049582705.1 Actinocatenispora sp. | reverse complement strand
AGCGCCAGCAGCGGCGGCAGGCCGGCGACCGGGGCGACCGCCGCGGACGGATCGGCGGCCAGGACCGACGCCAGGGCGGACGGATCGGCGAGCTCCAGCGCGCGTTCGATGCCGGTCACGGGACGGTCAGCTCAGCCGCGCGACGGCACCGAAGATGTTGGAGGCGCGCGCCTCCTCGTCGCTGACCGGTGACGCCGAGTGCCACTGCGGCGCCAGCACGAGCCCCGGATCGATCAGCTCGTACGGGCGGAGCAGGTTCGCGATCTCCTCGGGACTGCGGAACACGACCGGGGTCGGCGTGCGCTCGTACACCGCCTCGATCCGCCGTACCTGCTGGTCGTCGAGGGTCAACGGGCTGAGATGGGTGATCGCCAGGTAGCTGCCCGCGCCGAAGGCCTCCCCGTACCGGGCCAGGAACCCCTTCGGATCGTCGCCGTCCGAGACGGCGTGCAGGATGGCGATCGCCAGCACCACCGTGGGCTTGTTCCGGTCCAGCAGCTCCGCGACGCCCGGCGCGGACAGCACCGCCTCGGGATCACGGATGTCGGCCTGGGTCACCGTGACCAGCGGCTCGTTCGCCAGCAGGTCCCGGGCGTACGTCACCGCGACCGGCTCCATGTCCACGTACGCGACCCTGGCCTGCGGGTTGACCTGCTGGGCGACCTCGTGCACGTTGCCGGCCGTCGGGATGCCCGAACCCAGGTCCAGGAACTGGTCCACGCCGAGGCCGGCGAGATGGCGGACGACGCGACCGAGATAGGACCGGTTGACCCGGGCCATGGCGACCATCTCGGACGAGGTCTTCTTCAGCTCCTCGGCGGCCTCCCGGTCGACCGCCACGTTCGACGAGCCGCCCAGCAGGTAGTCGTAGATCCGGGCCGCGTTCGGCCGCTCCAGATCGAGGTGGTCCTGCTGCGTCGGCTTACCGGGCAGGTCCCGTCCGTTGATCCCGTCGCGCTCCACCACTGCGCAACCTCCCGCTCAGCCGCCTTGGTCAGGGTGTCAGACCGCCGCCGTCCGCTCCCGGACCCGACGGCGGGCACCACCACTCTACGACGCATCGACCGCGATGCATGCGGTCAGGAACGGAGGCTGGTCCGGGCGCTGCGACGCATGATCAGCACGTACTCGACCAGCGTGATCAGTACCTGTTTGGTGGACTCCCGGGTCCGCGCGTCACACGGGATGACCGGGACCTCCGGCCCGACCGCGAGCGCCTCCCGCACGTCGTCCAGCTGGTGCGCCTGCACGCCGTCGAAGTAGTTCACCGCCACCACGTACGGCAGGCCGCGGTGCTCGAAGAAGTCGACCGCGGCGAAGCAGTCCGCCAGCCGCCGCGTGTCCACCAGCACGATCGCCCCGATGGCACCCTTGACCAGCTCGTCCCACATGAACCAGAAGCGGGTCTGACCCGGCGTACCGAACAGGTACAGGATCAGGTCCTGGTCGATGGTGATCCGGCCGAAGTCCATCGCGACCGTGGTGGTCGTCTTGCCCGGGATTCCCTCGGTGTCGTCGACCGCCAGACTGGCCGAGGTCATGACGGCCTCGGTGGTCAGCGGCGTGATCTCCGAGACGGAACCGACCAGCGTCGTCTTCCCGACACCGAAGCCGCCGGCGATGACGATCTTGGACGAGGTCAACGAACCGCCTGGTTGGCGGTAGCTCTCGTCAGAGCCTGCGAAGCCCACTCAGCACCCTCTCCAGCAGTTCGCCACGGCGTCGTCTCCGACGGTGGTAATCCGTCCCATCAGCTTCAGTTCGGTGCGGCGCCGAAGCGCATGGCCGGGGTGAGGGCGTCGCCCACCCGGTCCACGAGCAGCGCCATCTCGTAGCCCACCTGCCCGACGTCACAGGCCCGCTCAGACATGACCGCGAACGAGGAACCGTCACTGATAGACATCAGGAACAGGAACATATTGTCCATCTCGACCACGGTCTGTGTCACCACGCCACCCTCGAAACAGCGCGACGCGCCCGCGGTCAGGCTCACCAGCCCCGACGTGACCGCCCCGAGCTGGTCGGCGCGGTCCTTCGGCAGCCCTCGCGACGAAGCGAGGACGAGACCGTCCGCCGACACCGCCACCGAGTGCGACACCCCGGGGGTCTGCTCGCAGAACGTGGACAGGAGCCAGCCCAGGTCCTGGTCCTGGGTGGCTGTCCCCTGGCTGGTCATACCCGCTCCTCGCCGTTGGTGGTGCCGTGTCCGGCCATCGTGCGCGGTTGCTCGCCGCCAGCCCGTCCACGTTGGACACCCCGGTGGTACGCGGACAGCAGGCCGCGGATCGCCTCCGGGGAACGCTCCCGGACCGGCGTCGACCGGCCCGGCTCCTCGATCGCTCCAGGTACGAGCTGCGCCATCGGCTGGCGCCGCGGCAGGCCCGTACCGGTGGTCGAGTCCGGTGCACCAGTCTCCGCGACGGCGGCCGCTGTCTGCCACCCCTCGTCGGCAGCAGAATGCCAGAGATCGGTCTCCGGCACCGGCTCACGGGTCGGCGGCGGGGGCTGCACCGGTCGGCTCTGGTCGACCGACGTGCGGGTCGGGGCCGGCGCGGGCGCCCGGCGCTCCGCCCGCCGTGCGCTGACCGCCTCGGCGGAGCGCAGCGGGCGGGAGATCTCCGGCTGCCCGGAGGGCCGCCCGCTCGCGGGACCCGGAGCGGCATCGTCCGCCGTCAGGTCCCGCGGCCGGGTCGGCACGATCCGGAACCAGGCCGACTCGGACTCGCGGAAGATCGGCAGTTCCGTCGTCTCGTCGATGTTCATCGGCGGGACCGTCGCGGGTCGGCCGGCACCGTCGTGCTCGGACCGGCCGGCGTCACGCGCCGGGCCGGCGCCGTTGTGCTCGGGCCGGCCGGAGTCCCGGACCACCGGGGTCTCGGCCGTCACGTCGTTACCCAGCTCCGAGGTCCAGAGCGACCGCCGAGTGACCGGCGTCGGCTCGGGCGACGGCGACGGCGACGGCGACGGATCGGGCGTGGCGGCGCGGGGCGCCGGATCGAAGATGCCACGCCGTGGCGCGTCGGGCGCCGGCTCCCCGGGTACGGAGTGCCGGTCCGAGGACGATGCCGGCTCGAACGCCGAGCCGTACCGTGCCGGCGTCGGCCGGGTCTCGGCCGGCGGCGCGTACCGGTCCGCCGGCGGCGGATCGAACGGAGCCCCGTACCGGTCCGGGGCGGGCGCCGGATCACTCAGCGCCGCGTAGCGGTCGGACGACGGCGCCGGCTCGGCCAGCGCGGCGTACCGGTCGGACGACGGGGCCGACTCGTTCAGCGCGGCGTACCGGTCCGACGACGGCGCCGGCTCCGTCAGCGCGGCGTACCGGTCGGACGACGGCGCCGATTCGTTCAGCGCGGCGTACCGGTCCGGCGACGGTGACGGCGAATAGCGGTCCGACGACGGCGTGAGGGCCGGCTGCCGGTCGGCCGACGGCGCGGATTCGAGCGACGCGTACCGGCTCGACGGCGGGGCCGGCAGGGCCTCCGGCTCATGGCTGAGTCGCGCGCCGGTGAGCAGTACCGAGCTGGGCAGGGTCACGTCGGCGACGATGCCGCGGTCCCGTGCCAGTCGCAGCTCGACCGTGATGCCCAACCGGGTGGCCAGCCGTCCCACCACGATCAGCCCCATCATCCGCGGCACCGCCACGTCCACCAACGGCGGATTGACCAGCTGGTCGTTGAGTACCGCCAGCATGTCGGACGACATGCCGATGCCGCGGTCCTCGATCTGCACGATGGCCCGGTCGCCGACCCGGCGGGCGTCCACGACCACGGCGGTGTCCGGCGAGGAGAACGAGGTCGCGTTGTCCACCAGCTCGGCGACCAGGTGCGCGACGTCGTTGACGGCGTTGGCCTTCACGTTCACGTCCCGGTCGACCACGCCGAACTCGATCCGGGTGTACTGCTCGACCTCCGACTGCGCCGCGCGCAGTACGTCGCCGAGTGGCGCCGCCTCCCGGCGCGCCCGGGTCGAGTCGACGCCGGCCAGTACCAGCAGGTTCTCGTCGTTTCGGCGCATCCGGGTGGCCAGGTGGTCCAGCTGGAACAGCTGCGCCAGCCGGTCCGGATCCTCCTCACCCTGCTCCAGCCGGTCCAGGTGACCGATCAGCCGGTCGACCAGCAGCTGGCTACGCCGGGCCAGGTTGACGAACATCTTCGACACGCTGGCCCGCAGTACGGCCTGCTCGGCCGCGACCCGGACCGCCTCGCGGTGCACCACGTTGAACGCCTCGGACACCTGCCCGAGCTCGTCCCGGCCGCGCACCTGGATCGGGCTCACCACCTGGCTGACGAGTTGGTCCGGGGTGAACGAACCGATGGCGCTGTTGCGTTGCATGTCCGCCACGGCGGCGGGCAGGTCCTCGTAGGCGACCCGCAGCGCGCTCTCCCGCAGCGTCCGCAGGCCGCCCGACATGGACCGCGCGATCAGCAGGGCGAACAGGATCGCCAGCAGCATCGCCGCGAAGATGGCGGACGACTCCAGGATCAGCTGCTGCGACAGGGTGTCCCGGTATCCGGAGACCGCGCTGATCACGTCGGTCTCGGCGTCCTTGTCCACGGACTGCATCAGCCGCAGGCGGCCGTCCATCGCCGTGTTCCAGGCCACACCGTCGACGTTCAGCCGCCGGTCCGCGATGGTCTGGTTGACGACGGTCTCCATCGCGGAGGCGTCGGAGACGGCCGCACCGGTGAGCGCCCGCTCGTACTGGGAGGTCAGGGTCGGCTTGGCCGTCTCGGTGAAGGTGAGCAGCGAGGTGGTGTAGCCGGTCACGGTGGCGGCGAACGAGTTCACCTGGGCCGGCGCGAACTGGCCGGTGGACAGCGACCGGAGCACGTCCACCTGCTCCTCGGCCACGTACTCCTTGGCCTGGACCAGGGCGTTGGCGGCGCGGATCCGGCCACCGATGTCGGCGTCGCTGGTGTACCCGGCCACGCCGGTGCGGTAGTCGAGCAGGTTGCCGATGATGGTCCGGTACCGGAACGAGGTGTCCGACGTGGTGACGTCCCGGTGCAGCGTCACCGAGGTGCGCAGCTGATCGAGGGTGCGGAGTTCCGACTCGACCCGGTCCAGCGGGCCGGCCAGCGCGTCCGGCATCGCGCTCATCGTCTGCCGGCGCTTTACGAGCGTCTGGTACGCCTCGTCGGTCAGGGTGATCTTCCGCTGGAACCCGCCCTTGTCGTCGCTGAACCTGCCGAGCAGGCTGACGGCGGCGCTGCGCTCGACCTGCAGCGAGTCGGCGAGGTTCGCCGCGGCGGCACCGGTCTGCACGAGGGAGCGGAGGTCACTGGCGGACGAGAAGGTGCTCGCGTTGCCCGCGAGACGGGTCGCACCCAGCGTCACCAATGCGAGCACGGGAACCAGCAGCAGCAGCGCCAGCTTCGATCGGATCCTGACGTTCCGCAGGTGTGGAACCAGGCCGCCGGTCCGCTGTGGGGAGTCTCCCCTCGCCGAGGTGCGGTTGCTCACGTAATCACCTTTCGAACCCACTCGGTGGTTCTTCGCGAATGGCCATGTTTGGGTTACGGGCTCGGGCTGGCTCCGCCGTCATGTCACCAACCTGAAGGCCCGGTGGGAAAACCCCGATAACGCCCAGCGAGTTCGAGGAACGTACTAATACGCGAGAACACCCCGGGTCGACAAAGGGTACCCGGTAACGGCTGTGCAGTTGTTCTCGGCTTGATCCGGTACAGGCCTCGCGTACCGGCCGGAATGTGTGGTTGAGTCTCATGGGCGCCGGACGGGGTTGACCCGGAGGTTCACGACATTCGCGACGGCGCGCAGCGCGGCCGCATGTCTCAGTCGGTTCTCCGTTCCGACGGTCCGTGGGCCCGTCCAGGCTCCACGCACACATGGTTGAGAGGAACCGTTCTGATGACCGTTAGTCACGGCCGTGCAGCGACCCTGCGGTCGGTGACAGTCCTTGCCACCGCTTGCATGCTGGCCTCGGCCTGCTCCGGTTCCGCGCTGGGTGGCAATGACACGTCGAGCAACTCCCAGGAAGTACGGATAGGCCTGCTGACCGCGCGTACCGGCGTGTACAAGTCGGTGGGCGACGACATGGTGAAGGGCCTGCGGCTCTACCTGAAGACGCACCACAACAAGCTGGGCGGCCACCCGGTCACGCTGTCGATCGGCGACGAGGGTGTCGGTGACATCGCCCGGGCGAGCGCCGAGAAGCTGGTCAAGAAGGACAAGATCCAGGCCATGGCGGGCATCGTCGACGGTGGCTCGGTGGTCAACGTGGAGCCGGTCATCGGCAGCGCGCGGATCCCCACCATCATGACCAGCGCCGGGCCATCCAAGATCACCTCGGCCTCCCGCCCGTACCTGTGGTCCGCCTCATACGCCAGCGTCGAGCCGGGCGCCGCCCTGGGCAGATACATGAAGGAGCACGTCGACGGTCCCGTGTACGTCATCGGCCCCGACTACCAGGGTGGCCACGACGAGCTCGGCGGTTTCGTCGACGCGTTCACCAAGGCCGGCGGCAAGCTCGCCAACCCGGGCGGCAAGCCGGACTGGACGCCGTTCCCGAACACCACCAACTTCGCGCCCTACCTGAACAAGATCAAGCAGACCGGCGCGAAGGCCGTCTTCACGTTCTACGCGGGCGGCCCGGCGATCGGCTTCGTCCAGCAGTACAAGCAGTTCGTCGGCAACGACATCCCGCTGTACGCGGCCGGCTTCCTCACCGAGGGTTCCGTGCTCGGCGCCGAACAGGACGCCGCCAAGGGCGTCTACACGTCGATGAACTACGCGGCCGACCTCGACAACCCGGCCAACCGGGCGTTCGCCTCCGAGTACCAGAAGACGTACTCGGTCGACCCGACCACGTACGCGATGTCCTCGTGGGACGCCGGGATCCTACTGGACAAGGCGATCGGCTCGATCGACGGCGAGGTCACCTCGAAGGCCATCAACTCGGCGCTCGGCAAGGTCGGCCAGGTCGACAGCCCGCGCGGCACGTGGCAGTTCGGACCGAACCGCACGCCGGTGCAGAAGTGGTACCTGCGGCAGGTCAAGCAGGACGGCGCCGCGCTGAGCAACGTGCTGGTCAGCGAACTCACCACGCTCGGCCGCTGACCGGGGCCGACAAGAGAATGCACACCAGGGACACCAGGTCGGGCCGCACGGGTCCGCCGGCCGGTCACGCGCGGGCGTGCCCGACCGGTGCCCGTGCGGCCCGTCCCCGGCGACGGACGTGAGCGGCGTGCTGGGTTCGAACCTCGTCAGCTTCGTCGACGGGATCGCGTTCGGCCTGCTGCTGTTCACGCTCGCCGTCGGCCTGTCCCTGGTGTTCGGGATGATGAACGTGCTGAACCTGGCGCACGGCACGTTCTATCTGCTCGGCGCCTACCTGACGTACCTGCTCTCCGGGGGCAGCGTGCTGTCCCTCGGGTTGGCCCTGCTGGTCGGGCTGCTCGCCGGCGGCGTCGGCGGCGCGCTGCTCGCCGGCCTGGTCCGGCCGCTGACCGACCGCGGCCACCTCGACCAGGCCGTACTCACCCTCGGCGTCGCGTTCATCGCCGCCGACCTGTTCAGTTCCGTGTTCGGGGCCGGCAACGTGCCGGCCGACCCACCGGCGGCGCTGACCGGCTCGATCTCGGTCGCCGACCAGCGGTACCCCACCTACCGGCTGCTGTTCATCGCGGTCGCGGCCCTGCTGGCGGTGCTGCTCTACCTGACCTTCGAACGGTCCCGGTTCGGCACCCTGGTCCGTGCCACCGTCGCGGACCGGCAGATGGTGCGGGCCATGGGCGTCGACACCCGCAAGGTCCTCGCCGTCGGCTACGCGGCGGGCGGTGCCCTCGCCGTCGTCGGCGGCGTGCTGGGTGCTCCGATCCTCGGCCCCGGCCCGGGGGTGGACAGCAACGTCCTGGTGCTGTCCCTGGTCGTCGTCGTCATCGGCGGGCTCGGTTCGGTACGCGGCGCGCTGGTCGGCGCGCTGCTCGTCGGCGAGGTGCAGACCCTCGGCGTCGCGCTGCTGCCCGAGTACGCGTCGTTCCTGCTGTTCGGCATCATGCTGGCGGTACTCGCGGTGCGGCCCCGTGGCCTGCTGCCGGTGGCGGGGCGGTCCGGATGAGCGCCGGCACGACGCACCGTCCCGGCCCGGACGGCGGCAACCCGCGCACCGGTACCGGTACCGGTACCGGGAACGCACGCGTCGGCATCGCGCCGCCGGGCCGTCCGGGACCCGGGCCGTCCGCGTCGCCGGGCCGCCGGTCGGTACGGGCGCTGCCCGTTCTGGCCCTTGTCGGTGTCCTCGTCTCGGTACCGTTCTGGCTCGGCAGCTACCCGGTCTCGCTGCTCTCCGGCGTACTGGCCTTCGCCGTACTGGCCATGAGCGTCAGCCTGCTGACCGGCGTGACGGGCCTGCCGACCCTGGGCCAGGCCGGGTACTTCGGGGTCGGCGGGTACACGGCGGCGATCATCAGTACCAGCGTCAGCACGGTCGGCCCGGTGCAGCTCGTCGCCGCAGCCGTGCTGTCCGCCGCGGTCGCGGCCGTCACCGGACTGCTCGCGGTACGGGCCCGGGGCGTCACGTTCCTGATGCTCACCCTGGCCATCGGCGAACTCGTCGAGACCGCCGCGAGCCGGTGGACGTCGCTGACCGGTGGCAGCGACGGGTACTCCGCCGAGATGGTGCGGCCGTTCTTCGGGCTGCCGGAGCTGCGCCTCGACGGTCTCGTCTACTTCTACGCGCTGGGCGTCGCCCTGGTCCTGCTCGCCGTAGTACTGGTACTGGTCCGGTCCCCGTTCGGGCTGACGCTGCGCGGCATCCGTGACAACGAGGCCCGGATGCGCGCGCTGGGCTACCCGGTCACCGCGCACCTGCTCACCGCGTACACGCTGGCCGGGGCTCTCGCCGGGATCGGCGGCGGGTTGTGGGTCTCGGTGCAGGACTACATCTCGCCCGCCGATGCCGGGTTCGGTACCTCGGCGCTGGCTCTGTTGGCGGTCACGATCGGTGGTGTGCGGTCGATCTGGGGTGGCTGCCTCGGCGCCGCGGTGGTGCTGTTGACCCGCGACTACCTCGGCGGGCTGCTCGGCGGGCACGGCCCGCTGCTGCTCGGCTGCCTGTTCGTACTCGCCGTGTACCTGCTGCCCCGCGGCATCGCGGGGATCCGGCGCCGGCGCCGCGCGGGAGGTGACGGCGATGAGTGACGGCCACCCCGTTCCCGACGGGCCCGGCCGCGACGGGTCCGAGCACGACGTGCCCGGCAACGACACGGCCGGGCGGGACGCGTCGGGGACGGTGCTGGAGCTGACAGGTCTGAGCCGGGCGTTCGGCTCGCTGACCGCGGTCGACGCGGTGTCGCTGCGGGTACGGGCCGGTGCCCGGCACGCGCTGATCGGGCCGAACGGCGCCGGCAAGTCGACGCTGTTCAACCTGGTCGCCGGCACGCTGCGGGCCACCGCCGGCCGGATCGTGTTCCGCGGCCGGGACGTCACGGCGATGCCGGAGCACCGCCGTGCCCGGCTGGGCCTGTCCCGGACCTTCCAGCACGCCTCGGTGTTCTCGTCCGGCACCGCGCTGGACAACGTGCTGACCGCGCTGCACGGGCGCACCGGGCAGGGCTGGTCGATGGGACGGGCGGCGCTGCGGCGGCGGGCGCGGGTCGAGCGGTCGATGCGGGCGCTGGACCAGGTCGGGTTGGCGGACGCGGGGCAGCGGATCGCCGGTGAGCTGTCGCACGGTGGGCGTCGGCAGCTGGAGCTGGCGATGGCCCTGGTCGCCGACCCGGTACTGCTCCTGCTCGACGAGCCGGCGGCCGGCATCTCGCCCGGCGACACCGAACGCCTCGCCACGATCCTGACCGGCCTGCCGGCCGACGTGACGGTACTGTTGATCGAGCACGACCTGGATCTGGTGTTCGACGTGGCGGACACGGTGACCGTGCTGCACCTGGGCCGGCAGCTGCGTACCGGTGACCCGGCCGAGATCCGGGCCGCGGAGGACGTACGGACCGCGTACCTCGGCGCCGCCTCGGTCGAGGAGCTGTTCCCCAGTACGGACGCGGCGACGTGACCGGCCCGCCCGCCCTCGACGTCACGGGCCTGGTCTCCGGGTACGCGGGATCGGCCGTACTGCACGGCGTCGACCTCAGCGTGCCGACCGGCGGCGTCGTCGCGCTGTTGGGCCGCAACGGAGCCGGCAAGTCGACCCTGGTCGGTACGGTCATGGGATTGTTGCGTCCCCGCGCGGGCAGCGTCCGCGTCCACGGCCGGGAACTGGCCGGCCGTCCCGCGGACGTCGTCGCGCGTGCCGGTGTCGGCCTGGTGCCGCAGGGGCGGCGGATCTTCGGCGTACTGACCGTCCGCGAACACCTGGGGCTCGCCGAACGGGTCGGCCGTCGACGCCGTACCGCGGACGGGCCGGGGGCGGGCTGGACCCAGCGGCGGGTCCGGGAGCTGCTGCCCGCGCTGGACGGGCGGCTCGGCCACCGGGGCGACCAGCTGTCCGGCGGGGAGCAGCAGATGCTCGCGATCGCCCGTGCCCTGCTGACCCGGCCCCGGTTGCTGCTGCTCGACGAGCCGTCCGACGGCCTGGCGCCGGCCCTGGTCGCACAGATCGGCGCCGTGCTCGGCACGCTCGCCGCGGAGGGCACCACGATCCTGCTGGTGGAGCAGAACCTGCGGCTGGCGTTCTCGGTGGCGGACCGCGTCGCCGTACTGGCGAAGGGTCGGATCGTGCTGGACGCGACCACGGCCGAGTTCCGCGCCGACCCGGACCGGGCCCGGGCCCTGCTGGGCGTCGGCTGACCGCACAACGTTGCCCCGCAAGCCATCTAGCACCTGCGGGTCACCGACGGGCGGTCAGTCCGGCGGACGTTCCGATTCCGCCGGGCCGAACAGGCCCGGCGCGAGGGTACGGTCGCCCGGCCCCCAGTCGCCCCGCACCTGGGACCGCGCGCCCAGCACCGCGCACCGGTCCAGCAGCCGCTGCCCGACTGTGAGCTGCCGACGCTCCCACCCGGCCAGCGCCGCCGTCAGGTCGTCGCCCGCGCCCCGTACCGCACGGCCCAGCGCCAGGC
>JBAUUM010000767.1:0-6024 GCA_049582705.1 Actinocatenispora sp. | reverse complement strand
GCCGCGGCCAGCGCGGTCACCGTGGCCGCGCGCCCGCCCGCGGTCGCCACCCAGATCGAGGGCGTCGACGTCGCCGCCCACACCGGCGTGATCGACTGGGACTCCGTTCGCGCCGCGGGCAACGAGTTCGCCTGGGTCACGGCGACCCAGGGTTCCGGCGGCACCAATCCGCAGTTCCCGACCGACTACGGCAACGCCGGGCAGGCCGGACTCGTCCGGGGCGCTGGCCACTTCGCGGTACCCGGGGCCTCCTCGGGCGGCGCTCAGGCTGACTTCTTCGTCGGCCACGGTGGCGGCTGGTCCGCCGATCACCGGACCCTGCCGGGCGCGCTCGACCTGGAGTACAACCCGTTCGGCACCGCCTGTTACGGGCTCTCCACGGCCGCGATGGTGGCCTGGATCGGCGCGTTCCTGGACCGCTACCACGCCGACACCGGACGCTGGCCGGTGATCTACACGACCGCGAGCTGGTGGCAGACGTGTACCGGCGACGACGCCAGCGCCGCCGCGTCGAGCCCGCTGTGGATCGCGCGCCCCGCCAACGGTTCCGGCGTCCTGCCGGGCGGCTGGCCGGACTGGGCCTTCTGGCAGTACGACTCGGGCCAGGTGCCCGGTTCGCCCGGCGAGCTGGGGCTCGACCACTTCAACGGTGGACAGAAGGAGCTGGTGGTGCTCGCCGACGGCACCTCCTGAGCGTCCCTCGGTGCGCCCGCCCATGGCCGGGGCCACCCGGCCGTGGGCGGCGTCGGGCGGATGATCATGCCGGAAATCACTGGCGGGCGACCGGATGCCGTCCGGTACACTGTCCTCGTGCTCCTCTGCGAAGACTGACCTGCCCCGCACCGACTGGCAACCAGTCGGTGCTTCGGTGTGCCCGTGGTCAGTCCCCTTCCCCTGAGAGTGAGCTCTTCACATGATCACCGTTTCCGGCCTGGAACTGCGTGCCGGCGCCCGGATCCTGCTGTCCGACACCACGCTACGGGTGCAGCCCGGCGACCGCATCGGGCTGGTCGGCCGCAACGGCGCTGGGAAGACCACGACGCTGAAGGTGCTGGCCGGTGAGGGCAGCCCGTACGCCGGCGCGGTGGACCGCCGTGGTCCCGTCGGCTATCTGCCGCAGGATCCGCGCACCGGCGACCTCGACGTGTCCGGCCGTGACCGGGTGCTCTCCGCCCGCGGTCTGGACAGCATCCTCGCCGAGATGGACAAGCTGCAGACGGCCCTGGCGGAAACCGCCGACGACGCGCACCGCGACCGGCTGGTCCGCCGGTACGGCAACCTGGAGGACAGGTTCGCGGGGCTCGGCGGTTACGCCGCCGAGGCCGAGGCCGCCCGCATCTGCGCGAACCTGGCGCTGCCGGACCGCGCGCTGGGGCAGCCGCTGCGCACCCTGTCGGGTGGTCAGCGCCGGCGCATCGAACTGGCCCGCATCCTGTTCTCCGACGGCGCCGACTCGGGCGTGCTGCTGCTCGACGAGCCGACCAACCACCTGGACGCCGACTCGGTCACCTGGCTGCGCGGCTTCCTCGCCGGGCACAAGGGTGGGCTGATCGTCATCAGCCACGACGTCGACCTGCTGGCCGACGTGGTCAACAAGGTCTGGTACCTCGACGCGAACCGGTCGGTCGTCGACATCTACAACGTCGGCTGGAAGAAGTACCAGGAGCAGCGGGAGACCGACGAACGGCGGCGCCGGCGGGAACGGTCCAACGCCGAGCGGAAGGCCGGCGCGCTCAAGGCGCAGGCGGCGAAGCTCGGCGCCAAGGCGACGAAGGCGACCGCCGCGCAGAACATGGCCCGCCGTGCCGAGAAGCTCATGGCCGGGCTGGACGAGGTGCGGGTCTCCGACAAGGTCGCGAAGGTACGCTTCCCCGACCCGGCCCCGTGCGGCAAGGTACCGCTGACTGCCCGCGGACTGTCCAAGTCGTACGGTTCGCTGGAGGTCTTCGTCGACGTCGACGCCAACGTGGACCGGGGTTCCCGGGTGGTCATCCTCGGTCTCAACGGTGCCGGCAAGACGACCCTGCTGCGCCTGCTGGGTGGCTCGGAGGCGCCCGACACCGGTGAGGTACTGCCCGGGCACGGCCTGCGCATCGGCTACTACGCGCAGGAGCACGAGACCCTGGACACCGACCAGACGGTCCTGGCGCACATGCGGTCCGCGGACTCGAACAACGGTGGCAAGCAGACCGACACGGACCTGCGGAAGATCCTCGGCGCGTTCCTGTTCTCCGGTGAGGACGTGGACAAGCCGGCCGGCGTGCTCTCCGGCGGTGAGAAGACCCGGCTGGCCCTCGCCACGCTGGTCACCTCGGGCGCGAACGTACTGCTGCTCGACGAGCCCACCAACAACCTGGACCCGGTGAGCCGCGAACAGGTGCTGGACGCGATCTCCCGGTTCCCGGGCGCCATCGTCCTGGTCACCCACGACCCCGGCGCCGTTCAGGCGCTCCGGCCGGACCGGGCGATCCTGCTGCCCGACGGCGACGAGGACGCGTGGAGCGACGACCTGCTGGAACTGGTGGAACTGGCCTGACCCCGGGCCCCGGGTTCACGCCGGCCGGCGCGGACCCGGGCCCGCTCCGGCTCACAGGCCGAGCTTGAACCCGACGTGGCTGTCGTGGAAGCCGAGCTTGCGGTAGAAGCGGTGCGCCTCCGTACGGCTGGCGTGCGAGCTGAGCTGCACCATCCGGCAGCCGTGCTCGCGGGCCCGCTCGACGGACCATCGGATGAGCACCGTGCCCAGCCCCGAGCCACGCTGCGACTCCGCGATCCGGACCGCCTCCACCTGCGCACGCCAGCCGCCCCGGTGCGACAACCCGGGCAGGAACGTCAGTTGCAGGGTGCCGACCACCTCACCGCCCAGTTCGGCGACCGCCAGGTACTGGTTCGGGTCGCCGTCCAACGCCTCGAAGGCGGCCAGGTACGGCGCCTGGTCGGTGGGCGACTCGCGGCCCGCGCCCAGCGCGTCGTCCGCGAGCAGCGCCACGATGGCCGGTACGTCCTCGCGCCGGGCTCGCCGGATGGTCAGGTCGTTCACGAGGCCTCCTCGATCGGTACTGCGGTGGTCATGCCTCCATGGTGGCCGCGGGTCGACGCCGCCCACCGGGCAACCGGCACGAGAGCGGCGCCGGAGGCGGCGAACATGACACCCAGCAGGATCCAACCGGGTAGACCGAACCGAATCGCCGTGCTGGTGGTCAGCACCGGCGCCAGCATGATCGCGACGGCGAAGCCGCTGTTGAACAGGCCCTGGTAGGAGCCGGGGGCGGCCGGGTCCGCGAGTTCGTAGCTCAGCGCCCACGAGGCTGCCGAGGACAGCACCTCGCCCGCGGTCTGCAGTACGGCGGCGAGCAGCAGGACCACGATCGCCAGTACCGGGGACAGGCCCTGCGTGAGGCCGAAGACCAGGCACGACAGAGCCAGGACCAACCCTGCCCGACGGGCCGTGCGGCCGGCGCGCTCAACGGTGTCGGTGCCCCGTGCGGCACGTACCTGGAAGAGCACCACCAGCCCGGTGTTGACGATCATGATGACGGAGACCACGGCGACCGGGGCGTGGGTGTGGGTCACCACCCACAGCGGCACCCCGACGTCCAGCAGACCGAACTGGATCGCCTGTACCGCGCTGAGCGCGGTGACGGCGAGGAACGGCAGGTCGGTGAAGACCCCGGACCGTCGGGTCGACGTCGGCCCGACGACGGGCGGCGCCGACTCCGGTACGCGGCGCAGCAGCTGCGCCGCGATGGCGAAGGTGACGACGTCGGCCAGGATCATGGCCAGGTACCCGGCCCGGCTGTCGAGCTGGAGCGCGGCGGCGGCCACGGCCGACCCGGCGCCCATGCCGACGTTGGTCACGGCCCGCAGGTAGGCCCGGCCACGTACCCGGGTCTGGGCGGGCAGCGCGACGGCGTAGAGGGCGCCCTTGACCGCGCTGCCACCCCGGTCGACCATCGTCACCGCGCACGCCACGACCAGGAACGCGGCGAAGGAGTGCACGAGGGTGTAGCAGAGCAGTCCGACGGCCTGCGCGAGGTACAGCACGGTGAGCATCCGCTTGGCCCCGAGGCGGTCGGCAAGCTGTCCGAGCGGTATGCCGGCGGCCACGCCGCACCCCCCGGCGAGGGTGAGCCCGAGGCCGACCTGGGTCGCGCTCAACCCGACCGAGCGGGTGAAGAACACCGCGCTGGAGGTGACGAACAGTCCGTTGCCGACGGTGTTGACCAGGGTGAGCACGGCGAGGCGTCGGAGGACCGGCTCGTCGGGGAGCAGGCGCCGGAATCGACTACTGACAGTCATTGGTGGAGGGGGTGCCAACGGAGCGGAGGTCATGCTTCCAGCACACCTGACGCCGCGTGGCGCCACTAACGATTTAGCATGGGCCTTAATGCTCGAGCTACGACTGAGTGTGACGGATCTCGCGGAGACCTGGTTCGCGTACTCGCCGCTGCGCGAAGCGGTCTTCAGCATCCGGGTGTGGGTGCTGCCCAACCTGTACGCGGCCCGGCTGCCGTGGCAGCACCTGGTCGCCAGCCATCTCGACCCCGAGGACATCGAGCTGCTGCGGGCGCTGGTGTCGCCGCGTCGGTGGCTGCCGGACTTCCTGACGCCGAGGCCACCGACCCCGGCGCCGAGGTTTCCGGACGAGCTGGCCGCGCTGCGGGCCTTCCCACCGGAGCGGGTCGTGCCCGACGTGCTCGCCGCGTACGGGCCGTCGCCGCTGCCGCCGACACTGGCGCGGTCGGTCGACGATCCGGCGGAGCTGGCGGAGCGGATCGCCCGGGTCCTCGACCGGTACTGGCAGCGTTGCGTCCTGCCGTGGTGGCCACGGATGCGCGCCATCCTGGAGGCCGACATCACCTACCGTGGCCGGCAGCTTGCGACGGGCGGGGCGCAGGCCCTGTTCGCCGATCTGGACGACCGGCTGTCCTGGGCCGCGGGAGTGCTGACCGTACGGCAGAAGTCCCGGCCGGAGCATTCTGTGGTGGCCGTCGACGGCCGGGGTCTGCCGCTCATGCCGAGCCTGTTCGCCCGCGGTGCGATGACCGTGATCGACCCGGCCGTCCCGCCGACGATCTCCTACCCGGCGCGGGGCCGCGCCACGCTCTGGGAGCGCGCCGCGCCGGCGAACCGGGCCGCGCTGGTGAGCCTGCTCGGTGCCACCCGGGCCCGGCTGCTCGACCTGCTGGAACACCCGTCCAGCACCACCGAACTGGCGCACCGGCTGCGGGTGACCCCGGCGGCGGTCAGCCAGCAGCTCACCATCCTGTACGCGGCGGGCCTGCTGACCCGGGCGCGCAGCGGCCGGGTGGTGCTGTACGCGCGGAGCCCGTTGGGGGACCGGCTGGTGACCCAGCCCGGTTAGCCGGGCGGCGCCAGCACCGCTGCCAGTACCAGGGCAGTCACGGCGCCCACCGCGACCAGCAGCCACGGCGTCGGTACCGGCTGCCCGGCCTGCCGCTCGGGCGCGGTCGCGGCGATCGTCAGCCAGCCGAAGAACGGCAGCCAGGCCGTCTCGGCGCCACCGGTTGCGGCGCCGGCGAGGACCACCGAGGACACGACGGCCAGCCCGGCGCCGGCCAGCATCGGCCAACCGGGTGTGTTGCGCAGCTTACGCAGGCTCGCACAGACCGGCGGCCCGGCGGCGAGCAGCAGCGTGACCAGATTGACCGGCCCCCACACCAGGCCGGAGACCGGCTGGTCGACGGTCAGCCCACCGGCCGCGAACAGGCCGGTCAGCCAGCTGAACCCGGCGGCGGCGCAGACCAGCGGGACCGCCAGGGCGCCCAGGCCGGTGGCGATGTTCAGGAACGGCCGGCGCCGGGCGAAGTACAGGAAGACCACGGCGAGGCCGAGCCAGCTGGCCGCGTAGCTGAACATGGCCGCCACGCCGAGCAGCAGGCCGGCCAGCAGCGCCCACCCGACGGCCGGCCCGCCGGTGCTGCGCCGGTCGCTGGCGCGTGCGCCGGTGGCGATCATCCCGGCGACCAGCGCGGCGGCGACACCGTCCGCGCTGCCGGACAG
>JBAUUM010000766.1:0-2107 GCA_049582705.1 Actinocatenispora sp. | reverse complement strand
GGTCGACTGAGCGCGTGCCGATGCCCGGCCACCGAGCACTCTGTGGCGGCGATGGCCGCCGGCCCTGTCGATACCGACCGTGGCATCGCTGGGGCCGCGCGGGTGGGCGGAGCTGCCGGCCGCTGCTGCCTTCGGTCGGGTCGTTCGCGCCGTCCCCGGTGAGCCGACCCGCTTCGGGGCTGGAGGAACGGACGCTCCCGTCCTATCATGAAATGTCTTCCAGCAATCGATATCTCATCGTCTGTCGTGAGCTGGTGGACGCGCGCGTTCCCCACCCCTCGCGCCAAGGAGATCCCATGCGTCCACGACGCGCCGCGCTCGCGGCGGCCTTCGTCTCGCTAGTCACCCTCGTCGGCACGGTGTCCGCCCAGGCCCTGCCGGCCCAGGCCCAGCCTGCACACGCGGCACCGGCTCACAGCACACCGGCTCACAGCACGCCGGCTCACGCCACGCCGGCCGGGTCGGCCCACCGGTCCGACCGGCCGCTCGCCGCGAACCTGCTCGCCGACCCCGGGTTCGAACTGCAGCCCGGCGGCGCCCCGAACGGGGCCTGGCACTGCATCGGCAACTGCGGTGTGGACGCCGAGGCCGGCAGCGCGCACGGCGGCGCCAACAACGGGTTCGTCCGCAACGGCTCCGGCTGGAACGCGCTGTTCCAGACAGTGCCGGTCGCCGCGAACACCACGTACCACCTCACCGGCTGGATCAGGACGTCCGGCAACAACAACGACGCCTACTTCGGCGCGCGCGTCGCCGGCGGCGGGCCCGTCCGCGACGAGAACCACTTCGGCTCGCTGGCGAACTGGACCGCGCTCAACGTGACCGTCGGCAGCGGCGCCGCCACCTCGTTGGACATCTACGCCGGGCTGTGGGCCACCGCCGACATGTGGCTGCAGGTCGACGACCTGGAGCTGACCGCCGTCGGCTCCTCCCAACTCGGCGCGGGCACCCAGCTGTACCCACGGATGATCCGGCTCGCGCACTCGGGCAGCGCCAACGGCCAGCTCATCGCGTCCACCACCACGTTCGACCCGCAGGGGTACGGCGCGATCTTCCGCAGTACCGACGACGGCGCGTCCTTCCAGCAGATCGGCGCGGTACGCGACCCCGCGTCCGCCGCCGGCCAGTGTTGCAGCAGCCTGTACGAGCTGCCCAGCCAGATCGGCAGCATGCCCGCCGGCACCCTGGTGTTCTCCGCCTCGTACGGCGCGGACGCCGGCGCGAACCGGCGCATGTCGCTGGACCTGTGGGCCAGTACGGACCACGGGGCGACCTGGGCGAAGAAGTCGACCGTGCTCACCGCGCCGAACGCCGGCGGGCTGTGGGAACCGGAGATGCACGTCAACGCCGAGGGCGAGCTGACCCTCTACTACTCGGACGAGACGCAGCAGCCGGCGCACAGCCAGACGCTGATGGAGGTGTTCTCCCCGGACGGCGTCACCTGGTCGCACCCGTTCCCGGTGGTGTCGCTCGCCAACTCGGGGGCCCGGCCCGGCATGGCCGTGGTGCGGGCGCTGCGCAACGGCACCTGGATCATGACGTACGAGATCTGCGGCTCCACGTACGCCTGCGACGTCTACTACCGGACCTCCGCCGACGGTGCGGACTGGGGTGACCCGGCGCTGGCCGGCAGCCGGATCGTGGCCACCGACGGCACGCACTTCCGGCACACGCCGACCACCACGGTCCTCGACGACGGCAGCGCCACCGGCAAGATCGTGCTGGCCGGCCAGCTGTACGTGAACTCCGGCGGCGGCACCGACGGCGGCAACGGCATCACGCTGCTCACCAACACCGGCGGCGGCGCGGGCGCGTGGACCCGGATCATCGCCCCGGTCAGCGTCCCGAACGCGTACGACAACTACTGCCCCAACTACAGTCCGGCGCTGGCGCCCACCGCGGACCAGCGGCACGTCGTGGAGATCTCCACGATGTACGTGGGCACCACCTGCGAGGCGTTCTTCGGCACCGGTCTGGCCTGACGGTCCACCCGGGACCCGGCCGGTACGTTCCGACGTGCCGGGCGGGTCCTGCAGGGCCCGCGCCGCGACCGTGGACGTGGCCGCGCCGCGCCGCGCGACGGCCGGATGTGGCCGCGACACGGGCC
>JBAUUM010000765.1:0-7628 GCA_049582705.1 Actinocatenispora sp. | reverse complement strand
GTCGTACACAGCGCCTCACCGCGCGCCGTCGCACCGGTCAACCGGCCCGGCCGGCGGCCCGGCGACCAACCCCGCATCACGATCTTCGGCGACTCGGTCTCCTGGTCGCTGGGCACGTACCTGCCGCCGCACCCGGGCCTGACCGTGCACGTGCGGTCCATCGAGGGCTGCGGCATCGCCACCCTGCCGGACATCCTGGAACTGGGCAGCCCGCACACCAACTACCCGGGCTGCACCCGGTGGCCGGACCGCTGGCGGGACGGCGCCCGCGCCGACGACCCGGACGTCGCGGTGATCCTGCTGGACCGCTGGGAACTGATGGACCGCCGACTGGACGGCCACTACCAGCACGTCGGCCAGCGCGGCTACGACGACTACCTGGCCGACCAGCTCGACACCGCGATCGACGCCGCCGGCTCGCACGGCGCGACGGTGGTGCTGCTGACCGCGCCGTACACGCACCGCGCGGAACGGCCCGACGGCGGCCTGTACCCCGAGGACCAGCCGCAACGGGTGGACGCGTGGAACCACCTGCTGCGGAAGGTCGCCGGGAAACGCCACCTGCCGGTACTCGACCTCAACGCCGTGGTCTGCCCGGGCGGCCACTTCACCTGGTCGGTGCACGGCACCCAGGTACGCAGCGACGGACTGCACTTCACCCCGGACGGGGTGCAGCGGATCATCGGCCCGTGGCTGCTGCCCAGGCTCAGCGGGTACGCCACCGGCAACTGACACCCGGCCGGCCCGGTGCGCCGGTCAGTCCTCGGCCAGCACGATCACGCTGTCCGCGGGCCGCAGTCGCAGCTCCGACGCCTTGTCCGGGTTGAGTACCACGCCGTACGTCGGTTCCACCTGCGAGTTGGCCGCGACCCGGTAGCCGATGGCCGACTCGCCCCGCATCCGGGCCGCCTCCACCACCGTCTGGAACGTGACCGACGAGCCGGGCCGCACGTACCGGTCGGCGGGCTTCAGGTAGATCTCCGAGCCGTCCGCGTCGAACAGCATCGCGAACAGGCTGGCCAGGTGCGGGTTCTCCGAGATCTGGGTCATCATCAGGGTCAGCAGCTTGTCGCTGACGATGAAGTCGTCCGCCTGGGTCACCTGGGCCAGCGCCCGGTTCCGGTCGTCGGCCATCTCGCTGACGATCGAGAAGCGGCGGTTCGACCGCTGCTCCATGTCCCGCAGCTGCAGCAGCGTGGCCAGCGTGCGCGAATCGGAGACCTGGCCCTCCAGGTCGTCGCCGCACAGCGCGATGATGTGGTCGAAGGTCTCCACGCCGAGCGACTCCAGCACCGTACGGTCCGAGCTGTCCGCCGCACGGAAGTCCAGGAACAGGTTCTGCACCTCGTCGAGCACCTTCTTCAACGCGTCGCCGGCGTCCCGGTGCTCGGCGACGACCAGCGCCTCGGAACCGGGCGACACGTACTGGTCGAGCTGGAGCAGTACGCCGCGGGCGCGGGCGTTCCAGCCGAGGATGAGGGTGCGCTCCCGGATCGCCGGCGCGTCCGGGATCGCGGCGATGGCGGACCGGTCGATGGGCGCGGGCGCTCCCGACATGACGACCGTGTCGTCGTCCTCCGAGATCGCGATCAGCCGGGTACCGGGCTGGATCCGGGCGTGGCTGGGCGGGTTCAGGGCGATCTGGCCGTCCGGGCCCATCAGCCCGATGATCGAGGACGTGCGGTAGGCGTGCAGGGCGTCCGCGTACGAGTAGCCGACCAGCCGCGGCTCCTCGTGCAGGTAGATCTCGTCGCCGCCGAAGTCGAGCAGGTCGGTGTAGACCACGGACAGCCCGGACTGGCGGCAGGTCTGCACGATCAGCCGGGCCGCGATGTCGTTCGCGTCGATCAGGTGCGCGGCCGGACCACCGGCGAGCCGCGCCGCGGACAGGTTCTTCGACTCGGACACCAGACCGACGACGGGCTTCGGCGCGGCACCCTCCCGGGCCTTCGCGACGGCCAGCATGCTCTTCACCAGCTGGGCGTCGGCGAGCGCGTCGTGCGAGGGCAGCACGATGATCGCCCGGGCGTCCTGCGGTTGGACGATGGCGATGTCGTCGGGGTCCACCGGGTCCCCGGTGCGGCACACCACCCGGGTACCGCCGGTGGATCCGAGCTTCGATCGGACCTCGTCCTCCATCTCCACCTTGTCGCGGTCGGCGAGGATCGCCACACACGACCGGCGCTGGTTCTCGTTCGCCTCGACCAGCTCGGAGATGATGGTGAAGACCTGGTCGGACCAGCCGAGCACCACGGTGTGGTCGGCCTCCACGATCGGCGACCGGCCCTTGCGCAGGTCGGCGAGCTTGGCGTCCAGACCCGTGGTGAGCACACCGATCAGCGCGGTGACGATGAGGATGCCGCCGATGGTGATGGCGAACCCGATCGTCGTGTACCACACGTCGCCGGCGTCACCGGCCACCGTGCCCGGGTCCATCGCGTGCATGAGGCTGGACCACAGCGAGTTGAAGAACCCGAACCTGGTCTTGCCCGGGCCCCGGCCCTCCGGGAACGGGTCGAGCAGCCAGACCAGCAGGCCACCGATGACGACCACGACCACCGAGGCGACGAACAACCACGCCACCAGGGCGGGCGTGCCTTTCGACATCGTCCGGTCGAACCAGTACTGCAGGCGTCGGCCAAGGGTGACTGAGGGCATGTTGCTCCGAACACGGGATGACTGCGGCAGGTGGTCTGGCGTCGGCCCACGGCACGATGCCGGCGACCGCCAGGGGGCGACACCACGGATAGTAAGCGTGGTACGCGACCACCGGAAGTGTGCATGAGGCCACCACATGCCCGCCATACAGCGGTTGTACCGGCGGGCGGACTACCCCGCGGAGCTGACGAACCGCTGCCGTGGCTCGTGGAGCTGACCGAGAGCGACGGTTTCACGACGGAGGAACAGCGCGAGGGTCCAGTCCGCGACCACCCGCACCTTGCGGTTGAACGTCGGTATCCGCGTCATGTGGTACGTGCGGTGCGCGAACCAGGCCGGCCAGCCGCGCAGCTTCACGCCGTAGATCTGCGCGACACCCTTGTGCAGGCCGAGGCTGGCCACGCTGCCGGCGTACCGGTGCCGGTAGTCGACGGGCACGCCGCCGCGCAGTACGGCGAGGATGTTGTCCGCCATCCGGCGGGCCTGGCGCACCGCGTGCTGGGCGGTCGGGCCGCAGAGCGCACCCTCCCGGTCGCTGGTCAGGTCGGGCACCGCGGCGCTGTCGCCGCCGCTCCACGCGCCGGGCACCACGGCGCCCTCCGCGTCCACCACCTGCAGGGTGGCCAGGCAGGTGAGCCGACCCTTGTCGTCCCGTGGCAGGTCCGTCTCGGCCAGCAGCGGGCTCGGCTTGACGCCCGCCGTCCAGGCGATCGTGTCGCAGTCGAAGGCAGTGCCGTCGGACAGCTTCACATGACCGTCCACACAGGACTCCAGGCGGGTGTTGAGCAGCACCTCGAGGTTGCGCTGACGCAGCTCCCGTACCGTGTACTCGGCCAGGTCCAGGTCGACCTCCGGCATGATCCGGTCGGCCATCTCCACCAGCACCCAGCGCATCTGGTCGACCGACAGCTCCGGGTAGTAGCCGATCGCCTCCCGGGCCATGTCCTCCAGCTCGGAGAACGCCTCGATGCCGGCGTAGCCGCCGCCGACGAACATGAACGTCAACGCGCGGGCCCGGACCGCCGGGTCGTCCGTCGCCGCCGCGATGTCGATCCGTTCCAGCACCCGGTTACGCAGCCAGATGGCCTCCCCGATGCTCTGGAAGCCGACGGCCTGCTCGGCCAGCCCCGGAATCGGCACGGTGCGGCTCACCGAGCCGGGCGCCATCACGATCTGGTCGTAGGTCAGCTCGCGGGACGGGCCGATCAGCGGCTGCACCCGCGCCACCCGGCGCGCGTGGTCCACACCGGTGACCATGCCGCCCACGATCCGACAGCGTGGCAGGACCCGGCGCAGCGGGATCACCGCGTGCCGCGGTTCGATGCTGCCCGCCGCCGCCTCCGGCAGGAACGGCTGGTACGTCATCTGCGACCGTGGATCCACGACCGTGACCTCGGCCTCGCCCGCCCGCAGCCGATTCGACAGCCGCAACGCGACATAGAGCCCGAGGTGCCCACCACCGACCACGAGAATCCGCTGAGCGCTCACGCTCCCGACGCTAGCTCGCTTCGGCGCGCTCCGCGCAGTAACGCCGCGAGCGTCACAACTCCGGTCAGCGGCGGCGACGGTGCAGCAGGTACGCCACCGAGACGCCGGCACCCACCGCGGCCAGCAGACCGAGCAGCGGAACCGCCGAAAGACCGCGCCCGGTGCCCTCCGCCGGCATCGCGACCAGCAGCACCACCAGCAGCAGCACGCTGACCATCAGTACCCCGCCGGTCCGGCCCAACCAGCGCACCAGTACGCCGGCGGACAGCCGGGCCGACGCAGGCAGGGCCGCCGCGAGCGCGCAGGTGCTGTGGTGCAGGTACAGCAGCACGGCGATGGCGAACGTGCCCGCCAGGGACGGCGCCTCCCCGTACAGCAGGGTGGCGATCAGCCATTCCACCACCATGAGCAGCTCCACGACGGTGACCCACGGGCTGTCCGGCCGCAGCGCGGGCACCACGGCCAGAAGCGTGACGATCAGGTACGCCCACACCGAGGCGCGCATCGGTCCCGCCAACGGCACCAGCAGCCCGAAGACGCCGAACAGGACCGACATCAACCGGACCAGCCCCGGACCCGGGGCCATCCGCCGCGACCAGGCGACGAACCGCCGCAGGGTCTCCTCGCCCCGGAGCCGGGAACCCTCGAAACGCGCCGTCACCCGCGCACCGCCCTCACCGCAGGACCGCCCTCGGGGCGGCCGCCATCCGTGTCACGTCGCGCAGCACCTCGTCGAGGCTGCCGGCACCCGCCCACGCCACCACCGGCACGCCGACCTCGCGCAGCCGGCCGATCAGGTTCTCCCGGTCCAGCCGCCACAGCCGGTACGCCAGGTCCGTCCACGCGCTGGTCCGCGCCGGACGCGCGGACTCCGGCAGCGTGTCCACGGCCAGCACGAACCGACCGGTACGGGCCAGCTGGGCCAGCATCGTCGCGCTGCGCTCGTCCAGCAGCGGGGTCAGGAACAGCACCAGCGCGTTGGCCGGCAGCAGCCGCGGCGACAGCAGTCGGGCGCCCGGCGCGACACCGGACGGCAGGACCCGCACGTCCAGCAGCCACTCCAGCGCGGTGAGGTAGTGCCGGTGCCCGGTGGCGGCGCGCAGATGCCGCAGCGTCGGGCCGAACTCCAGCGCCGACACCCGGTCGCCCCGGTGCAGATAGTGCTCGGCGATGCCGGCGGCGGCCCGTACCGCCGTGTCCAGCACGCTGGCGGTCCCAGCGACGCCGGTGGACTCGCCGGCCTCGTGCAGCACGTCGAGCACCAGAACCACCTCGGCGTCCCGGTCGGACATCGTGGCGTTCACGTACAGCTCGCGGTTGCGCAGCGACACCCGCCAGTCCACCCGGCGGAGCCGGTCACCCGGCTGGTACGGCCGGACCCCGGCGAGTTCGCCGCCCTCGCCGGGCCGCCGGGAGCGGTGCGTGCCGGCGATGCCCGCCGCCTTCGGCATCGCGTCGGAGGCCTCGAACGGGTGCGTCGCCGGATACACCCGGATGGTCTTCGCCGGCACCCGGATCAGCCGGCTGCGCACCAGTCCGTCGCACGCGTGCGCGCGCACCTCGACGGGCCCGATCTGTTGCCGGCCCCAGCGCAACGCCCGGCCCTGCAGCAGCACGTCCGCGGCGGACGTCCCGTACACCTGGGTGACGTAGCTGCCGGTGCCGCTGGTGAACCGCAGCGCCGGCGACCGGCGGGTGTGCACCCACACCGCGGTCAGGTCCGCCGGCTCCGGGTTGTCCACGACGATCCGACCGTCGAGTTCCGCACCCTCGCTGGTGATCTCGACCGGTAGGTCGAGCTCGACCGTGGGCAGCGCGTGCGGCCGACGGACCAGCGCCCACGCCGTGCCCAGGGCCAGCGGCACCGCGAACACGACCAGTTCCAGCTGGCCCAGGGCGACGGCCAGGATCAGCAGGACCAGCAGCAGGCCCAGCGCGCGACGCAGCGCCCGGGTCGGCACCCAGTCGTACGTCGCGGACCCCTCCGACGGCGCGCGCTCGGCCGGCCTGTCGCCGATCTGCGGCGGCCGGGGACTGTCCTGGGTGGTGTCCCAGGAGCCGAACCCGCTCAGCGCTGCCCCCGGGGCCGGTCGGTGTACTTGTACGGGTCGGCGACGGACTGCCGCCCACCGCCCGCCGGCACCGGCGCGTCCGGCTCCGCGGCGGGCGTGGACCGGTACGTGGGGGCCGCCCCGCTGGCCGGTGCGGCCGTCGAGGCCACCACCTCGCCGACCACGTGCGACGGTTCCACCCGGCGCAGCCACACCTCGGGCTTGAGGGAGATCCGGTGCGCCAGCGCGGACACCGCGAACGCCTTCACGTCCTCTGGCGTCACATAGTCACGGTCGGCCAGTACGGCCCGGGCCCGCGCGCACAGCAGCAGCGCCAGCGAGCCACGCGGCGAGGCGCCCACCATCACCTGCGGATGACTGCGGGTCGCGCCGACCAGCTCGATGATGTAGCGCCCGATCGAGTCCTCCACGACCACCTCCTCCAGGGTTGCCTGCATCGCGCGCAGCGTGGGTGCGTCCACGACCGGCTCGATCACCGACTCCTCGCGCTGGCGGTCCATCCGGTTGCGCAGCACGTCCCACTCGTCGTCGGCGCTCGGGTAGCCGAACGAGACCCGCAGCAGGAACCGGTCCAGCTGCGCCTCGGGCAGCGGGTAGGTGCCCTCGTACTCGATCGGGTTCGCGGTGGCCAGCACGTGGAACGGCGGGGCCAGCGGGTAGGTGTTGCCCTCCACGCTGACTTGCTTCTCCTGCATCGCCTCCAGCAGCGCGGCCTGCGTCTTCGGCGGCGTCCGGTTGATCTCGTCGGCGAGCAACAGGTTGGTGAAGATCGGTCCGGGCCGGAACTCGAAGTCGCCGGTGGACTGGTCGTACAGGAAGGAACCGGTCACGTCCGCGGGCAGCAGGTCGGGGGTGAACTGCAGGCGGCGGAAGCCGAGACCGAGCGCCTGCGCGAAGGACCGCGCGGCCAGGGTCTTACCCAGCCCGGGGAAGTCCTCCAGCAGCACGTGACCGCCCGCCAGGATGCCGGCCAGTACCAGCTCCAGCGACTCGCGCTTGCCGACCACGACCGTGCCGACCGCGTCCAGTACGGCGCGGGCCAGTTCACCGGCCCTCGGTACGGGCAGCGGATCCACGGCCGGCGGGTCCGACAGGGACGTCGACACCTGCTCGCTCATCGCCATGTCCCACTCCGGTATCCGGTGTCCACCGACACCGACCTCGTGCCACCCACGTCGCCTCCCAGCTACTCGAACAGTCTTTCGATGCCGCCCACCAGGTCGGACATCTCCGCCGGCCGAGGTGCCGGCCCCGCCGGGCCGGTCAGGAACGTCCACAACGGATCACCCAGCAGTGCCCGGACCCGGTCCTCGCCCCCGGCACCGGTGCCGCCCAGGTCGATCCCGTACGCGTGCCGGAGTCGCTCGTCGACCAGCCGGACGAGCTGCGACCGGACCGTACGGTTGAAGC
>JBAUUM010000764.1:0-4991 GCA_049582705.1 Actinocatenispora sp. | reverse complement strand
CGTTGCCGTGCTCGGCGCCGCCCGCGAACGGGGTCACGGTCGACAGCACCGCGCGCTCGGGCAGCATCTCACCGGCGAGCAGGTTCAGTTCCTCGAAGCTAATGACAGACATGGGTGAGCCTCTCTGACGGGGATCTGATCGGTATGGAGGTGTTGCGCGGATCTGCTTTCCGACAAGGGAAGGCCGGGGCGGCCGGCATGAACACCGGCGAATCCCCGGCCAACCTGGTTCGGACGTACTAGCCAGCGACAACAGCCGGGACACAGGTCAGGCTGTTGCTGCCGCCCAGGATGCCGAGCAGCGGCGGGTTGTTGACGGCCTGGCAGGCCGACACGATGGTCGGCCCGCGGTCGCTACCGTGCGACCAGGCGCCGTTGTCTCCATGTCCGTGTTCGGGTCCGCCCCCGTAGAAGGGCGAGACCGTCGACAGGACCGTGCGTTCCGGCAGCAGTTCACCGTTGAGCAGGTTGAGCTCGTCGATGCTGATGTAAGACATGTTGATCCTTTCGCGAGGTGCCGTTTCCGGCACGAAGGCTTGCCGTCCATGTCTTGGCGCCGCATTACACGAAGCCGGGGAGAAAGCGGCCGAAACCGAGTTCTCCCCGGCCAGATGGAGCTGGTGTTACGGGATTCAGTGGAACTAGCCGGCGATGGCGGCCGGGACACAGGTCAGGCTGTTGCTGCCGCCCAGCATGCCGGCGAGCGGGCCGTTGTTGACGGCCTGGCACGCGGACGAGATGGTCGGGCCGCTGTGGCCGCCGTCGGCGATGGCCAGGTTGCCGCCGCCCTCCGGGCCACCCGCGAACGGGGTCACGGTCGACAGCACGGCGCGCTCGGGCAGCATCTCGCCGGCGAGCTGGTCAAGTTCCTCGAAGCTGATGGCAGACATTCTTGTCCTTTCGGTTTGAGACGACGCGCATATTTCGGCGCCGCTCATATCTATAGCATGGGCCGGTGTGGCTTTGGCCGGCATTTCCTGGATCCGTCCCGGCGGGTTCCGGATGGTGCGACAACAGTTCCTGCCACACCCGGCGCCCACGCCACACCCTGGGATTTCACCCGTTCAACCCAACGAGACGAGCGTTGGCCGGAAACGGGGCCGGATCATTGAAATTTATTGTCGGCCAGCTCGTGGAGAATGGTCAGAAATAGAGTGCCCAGAAATGACTGGGAATCACCGGCGTCCGTTCTGACCGGGGGTGCGCCCCGACTCCGGCACCGTACCGCGCTGCGGCACGCAGGCGGAGACGGAGCCGGGACGCGTCGTGCAATGGTGCGCGAACGGGCGCACCACCATGTTCAGCGGTGCAGGTACTACTGGGCCGCGACGGAGCCGGAGTTGACGCTGCTGCCGACGCCGGCGCCGAGGATGCCCAGGCCGTTCCCGCTCACGTTCACGGGGATCTGGACCGGCGCGTACACCTGGTTTCCGTTGCCCAGGCCGACGTTGCCCGCCGACACCTGGTTCACGCCACCGTGGCCGTGCTCGCCGTACGAGCCTTCGCTGCGGACCGGCAGCGTGTGGGCCGACTCGCTGTGGGCCGACTCGTGGCCGCCGCCGCCGAGAATCGCGGCCGCACCGGAGTTGACGCAGCTGCCGGAGCCGGCGCCGAAGAAGGCACCGACACCGTTGCCGCACACGTTGACTGGGATCTGGACCGGCGCGTACACCTGGTTGCCGTTGCCCAGGCCGACGTTGCCCGCCGACACCTGGTTCACGCCACCACTCTCGTGCTGGCCGTAGCCGCCGTCGCCGTCCTCGCCACCGCCGATGACCGCGGCGGAGCCGGAGTCCACGCACTGGCCGACGCCGGCACCGAGGATGCCGATGCCGTTGCCGCACACGTTGACCGGGATCTGGACCGGCGCGTACACCTGGTTGCCGTTGCCCAGGCCGACGTTGCCGAGCGAGGTCTGGTTCACGCCGCCACCCTCGGTGGGGCGGGACGCGGCCTCGGTGCCACGGTGGGTGGAGGCAGCCTCGGCGCCCTCGCCGGAGCCCATCGAACGGTCGCTGCCGTAGCCGCCGTCGCCCCGCTCGCCGCCGCCGAGGATCGCGGCCGCGCCGGAGTCCACGCAGCTGCCGACGCCGGCGCCGAACAGCGCACCGACACCGTTGCCGCACACGTTCAGCGGGGCCTGGACCGGCGCGTACACCTGGTTGCCGTTGCCCAGGCCGACGTTGCCCGCCGACACCTGGTTCACGCCACCGCTCTCGGCGTCCACCGCGGCCGCACCGGAGTCGACGCAGCTGCCGGAGCCGGCACCCGCCAACGCCCCGACGCCGTTGCCACACACGTTCGTCGGTTCCTGGACCGGCGCGACGATCTGGTTGCCGTTCGCGGCGCCGACGTTACCCAGACTGGCCTGGTTGGTCGAAGCGCTGGCTGCGGTCGCGCCGACCAGCAGGAATCCAGCAGAAAGGATTCCGATACCGGTGGTACGACGAACCCATGTCTTCATGAGGGAATGTTCCCTTTCAATTGTCGTCAATGATTTCAGCAGGAATTGCGTCCGGGTAGCATTGAGCGCCCAGCGTGATTACTGAATGAGATGCGAGTGGTACGTCTTCGGTGCAGATCGAATGATGTCTGTCCGAATTCCAGCTGGCCTTGTCGACAGGAACTGACGGCAGGCTTGCGCGGAGTACCGCTCAGTCAGGTGAGACGACCGGGTCGTTCTCGCTCAGGCGAGGCAGACCGGTCTGTGCCGTACCCGGCTGGACCCGTGATTCGGAGTCAGCGCGGAGGTCCGAGGGCGCGGCAGGTGCGTACGCACCGCCTTCGGCATGGGATGCCGACGAGGTGGCCGTGCCCCCGCTGGAGAAGCCCGAACCGGAGTTCGCCGGGATGGGCGCCGGTGCGGGCATGACCGGCACCGGGTACCCGGTGTCGGTTCCGCGGTCGACGGGGCTGGCTTCGGAGTGGTCCATCCAGGTCGCGGACGGGTTCCTGGTCCAGCTGTGGACCGGTGCGGCCTGCCGGTGCGGCAGGACCTGTTCCAGGGACTTCGCCCTGGACGTGCCGGCGGGGTGGCCCGGCGCCTGGTGCGGCGCCGCGGACCCGCTGGGCACGGGTTTGGACAGCGGACCGGATCGACCCGTCAGCACGCCTGTCAACGGGGGCGTGACCCTGTCGGCCACCCCTGGGAGCGGGTGGACGGCAGCGCCCAGCGCCCCGGTGACCGGGCGCGTGGCATCGACGAGCGGATCGGTCAGGGCGTCCGTGACCGGCTTGGCGCCGTGTACGACGGCGTCGGCGGTGGGCCGCAGGACCCTGGCGAGCACGGTGGGTACCGGGTTCTGGATGAACCTGGGAACATCCCGCCGTAGCTCGGTGGTCAGCGGCCTGGCCACCGGACGCGCCGCGTCGGCTACCGGTCCGAACAGCGGACGGGCCACGTCGACGAGACCGCCGACGGGTAGCCGTCCGTCTTCCCGGGCGCCGGCGGGGCTGCTCGGGAAGTTCGCCGGATCCGTGGCATCGGAATCCAGCGGCTTACCAGGGCCGATGTAGACGAACATCGTGCCCTTCAACGGAACGATCACCGACTTCGACGCACCTCGCACGGCCCGGTGGGCCGTGCGCGTAGGGCTGGCGACCGGCGCGGTGTGCGGTCGGACCGTTCCGTCATGCGCACCGGCAGGCTGCCGGTGGCACGTCTGTTGCCCGGCGCCGTGGCGGCCGGGTCGGGCGTCGGTCACCGGGACCGCGTGCGTGGCGTCCGGCCGGTGGCCGGCGTCGCACTGCTGGTCGGCCGGTGCGCCGACGCTGTGAGTGGTTGGTTCGCTGTGCTGCGCGGGTTCGGCACTCGCGGCCTGGCTGCCGAGGAACCAGACGGTTCCGGCGGCGCCGGCGACGAGGAGGGCACGCAGTCCGGCGGCGCGGAGTCGCGCGATTCGGGACGACGGGACGCGCACGGCGCGTTCCGAATGCCCGAACTGCTGACCCATCTGTGACCCTTTCGCGCGCCGTACCGTCTTCGACCGCTTCTGCGGCGAATCATGCCCTGCGGCCGAACCCAAGTCAACTTAACGTGGCTATTTAAGCACACTCAGTAGTCATCAACGAGGCTTCTTTCCGAAAGACACGGACTGCCGAAAAGAACCTCACAGGCCACCGGGCCGCTTCGCTGGGAACGAGCGGCACTCCGCCTGTGCAACGAGACGCACCGGCGCAGGTCACGGCGTCGCGGCAGCGCCCGACCCCAGTACCCGACGCACCGCGTCGACCGTGGTGACCTTCCGCGAGTACTCCGCCGGGCCCACCCGGCCACCCAGGTACGGGCGCGGATTGCGGTACGTCATCGGGCTGTCGACGACCTCGCCGGCGCTGAAGTGCACCTCGGACACGCCCGTCTGGGCCACGATCCGGCCCAGGTTGCGATGGTTCACGCCGGCCCCCGCCATCACCGTGATGCGGTCACCGGCCGCCGCGACCAACCGCGCGATCAGCGGCGCCCCCTCCAACGCGGACGGCTCCTGGCCGGAGGTCAGTACCCGGTCGACGCCGGCCCCCACCAGCGCCTCCAACGCCGCGAACGGGTCCGCCGCCAGGTCGAACGCCCGGTGGAAGGTGACCGACAGGCCCTCCGCGGCGGCCAGCAGCCGGTCCAGCGTCACCGTGTCCACCGCGCCGGACGGGGTGAGCGCGCCGACCACCACACCCGGCACGCCCGCGGCGCGGAACAGTTCGACGTCCCGGGCCATGACCGCGACCTCGTCGTCGTCGAAGACGAAGTCGCCGCCGCGCGGCCGGACGATCGGGTGCACCCGCAGCCGGGACACCCGGGCCAGGACCCGCTCGACGGTGCCCAGCGACGGGGTGAGGCCACCCTCGAACAGCGCCGCGCACAACTCGACCCGGTCCGCGCCGGCCTCCTCGGCCGCGACCGCGCCGGCCACGCCGTCCACGCACACCTCGTAGCTGAGCTCCACTCGTACCCCCTCCGCACCGCGGTCGCCCGCCGGCTCCGGTCCGCGGCCGCCCGC
>JBAUUM010000763.1:0-13874 GCA_049582705.1 Actinocatenispora sp. | reverse complement strand
GCACGCTGCGGCAGCAGCCGGCGCCGGCCGAGCGCGCGCCCCGCAAGGTGCTCTTCGACGACGTGGACGTGCCGGACTTCCTCAAGAACGGCGCGTGAGAGCGCACCCTGACCCGCAGTCGACCCGGTCCGGTCGGCGGGACGAGCTGGCCGCGAACCTCGCCGCCGTACAGGCGAGGATCGCGGCCGCGTGCTCGTCGGCCGGCCGGTCGGCCGACGAGGTCACCCTGATCGCGGTCACCAAGACCTTCCCGGCCTCGGACGTCCGGATCCTCGCCGACCTGGGCCAGCTCGACGTGGGCGAGAACCGGGACGCCGAGGCCGCGTCGAAGGCCGCCGACCTCGCCGCCGCCGGCATCGACGTGCGCTGGCACTTCATCGGCCAGCTGCAGCGCAACAAGTGCCGCTCGGTGGTCGGCTACGCGGATCTCGTGCACTCGGTGGACCGGACCCGGCTGGTGACCGCGCTGGCCCGGGTGGTGCCGGGTCCGGAGGCGCGGCAGGACGTCCTGATCCAGGTCAGTCTCGACGACGACGAGGACCGGGGCGGGGTGCCGGTGGGCCGGCTGGAGGAACTGGTGTCCTCGGTGCTCGAGCAGGAGGTCCTTCGGCTGCGGGGACTGATGGCGGTGGCGCCGCTGGGGGTCGACCCGGACCGCGCCTTCGGCACGCTCGCCGAGCGGGCCGCATGGTTGCGTTCCGTGGTGCCCGACGCCGGCATCGTCTCGGCCGGCATGACCGCCGACCTGGAGCAGGCGATCGCGCACGGCGCGACACATGTGCGTGTCGGCGGCGGATTGCTCGGTCGACGGGCCACGCTGGGTTAGCCTGGAGCGGGACCGAACTACATCGCTGTCATTCACCGCCCTCGCTGGTCAGGCAGGGCGGCGCCCGCGGGGGGAATCGCCGGATCATCCGGCGGAGCGTGCGATGCGGTGTGGCTGGTGCACGGGAGGAGGTGTCCGATGGGTGCGCTGCGCAAGGCCGGTGTCTGGCTCGGCCTGGTCGAGGACGAGGACGACGGCTACGAGGGCGACGACGAGCAGTACGAGGCCTCGGATCGTTACGACCGGGCGGCTCGGCACGACGGCGCCAACCGGCACGAAACCGGCAATCGGTATGAGTCGCCGGCTCGCCACGACGATCGTAGGTCACGGCGGGATAACGAGACCGGATTCGACGACACCGACCTGGCGGACGACGAGGACTTCGACAGCACGCCTGCCGAGCAGTCGTGGCCCCGGCTCGCCGACCGCACTGACCACTCCGATCGCACTGATCGGACGGAACGCGCCGACCGGACGGACCGTGCGGCGAGCGTCCGTCCACTGACCAGGGGGTCCGTTACCTCCCTCACTCAGGACAATCTGGCGCTTGCGCCACAGGTGCAGCTGAGGGAACGTGCCGTGGTGTCCGATCAGAGCCAGCATGGCTACCGCATAACCACCGTTCATCCGACGACCTACAACGAGGCACGGACGATCGGGGAGCATTTCCGGGACAACACTCCGGTCATCATGAATCTGTCCGAAATGGATGAATCGGACGCCATGCGGCTCGTCGATTTCGCCGCGGGGCTGATCTTCGGCCTTCGCGGTAGCATCGAACGAGTGACCAACCGCGTGTTCCTGCTCTCACCGGCCAACGTCACCGTCACGGCGGAGGACAAGGCGAAGATTGCCGAGGGCGGGTTCTTCAACCAGAGCTGAACCGGGAGACCATCGGCCGTGTCCCTCCTCTTCCAGGTCCTCTACCTGGTGGTTTACTTCTTCCTGATGATGCTCATGGCTCGTCTGGTGCTGAGTTTCATCCTCCAGTTTGCGCGGCGGTGGCAGCCTCAGAGGCGTGCGGCCGCCGCAATGGAGGTCGTGTGGAGCGTCACTGACCCTCCCCTGAAAGCCCTGAGGAGGGTCATTCCGCCGCTCCGGATTGGTAACGTGAGCCTGGATCTGGCTTTCCTGATACTGCTGGTTATCGTCTACGTGCTGTTGAACGTCGTGTTGCCGCCACTGCTTCGCGGTTAGTCTGGCGGACAACTCCGGTGGCAACCCGCCACCGGACGGCACGCGGCACTGTCGGTGACCGCTGGATCGGGAACACCCGTTCCCGGTCCCATCGACAGCGAGCCACGCGGTCGCAAGCTGAACCGAGGAGTTTCGATGCCGCTGACCCCGGCCGACGTGCACAACGTCGCGTTCAAGAAGCCCCCCATCGGCAAGCGGGGGTACGACGAGGATGAGGTCGACGCCTTCCTCGACGAGGTCGAGCGTGAACTCGTCCGCCTCGTGGAGGACAACAACGAGCTCCGCGCTCAGCTTGAGCGGGTGCAGCACGGTGCGCCCCCGGTGCCGGCTGGTGCCGGCGCCCCGGAGCACCTGGTGGCCGAGAACAACGACCTGAAGGAACAGCTCGAGCGGCTGCAGATGGACAAGTCCAGCGTGGAGCAGGTCGCGCGGGCCGCCCAGCAGGAGCTTGAGCAGCTGCACACGCAGGCCGGCATGGGCGGGGTGGCCGCGGCTGCGGCAGCCGCCAGCGACGGCGGCGAGCAGCAGGCCCTCCGGGTGCTGATGATGGCTCAGCGCACGGCCGACGACCACGTGTCGGATGCCCGCCGCGAGGCCGACAAGTTGCTGTCCGACGCCCGGGCCAAGGCCGACGACCTCACCCAGAAGGCGCGCGGCAAGGCGGAGTCGCTGGAACGCGACGCCCGGCAGCGCCATCAGGAGGCAATGGGCGGGCTTGAGGTCAAGCGTGCCGCACTGCAGAAGCACATCGAGGAACTCAAGGCGTTCGAGCGCGAGTACCGCACCCGGCTCAAGGCCTACCTGGAGAGCCAGCTGCGGGACCTCGGCGCGCGGGGTCAGGGCATCGAGGAGGAGCTGAACCGCTCGTCCGACAGCGCCCGTCCGGTCTCGGCCAACGGTGGCCTCGCGGCCGCCGGCCTGAGCAGTTCGTACAGTTCAGGCCGTGGTGGGCTGGGTCTCCCGCAGTCTGACGGAACCGGCCGGTAGGATCCTGTTCCGCCCGGAACGGGAACTTGTCGGCAGAGGTGTGAACCGTGATCGTTGCCAGTTTGCTGCTGATCCTCGCGGCAGCAGTGCTGCTGGTGTTGGGGTTGGTCCGAGATCTCGACCTGCTCCTGGTCGTGTCGATCGCGGTCAGCCTGTTGGCCGCCGTGGTCCTCTACGTCGGGGCCCGGCCGTCCCGGTCGGGTGACCGCGCACGCGACAAGGCCGGCGACGCCGAGGCGGCTCGGTCCGGCGAGGCGCTGGCCGCGTCGGCGAGCGAGTCGCTGGGCGGGTCGGTGCCGGGTCGGCGGGACCGGGAGGTGTCCACCCTCCCGCTGCGTCGCCGGGCGGACCGTTCCGAGTTCGGTCTGCCCGATCGTGACGACCTGGGACACGGCGAGCGTGGGTTCGACGACCGCGGACATGACGACCGTGGGTTTGAGGACCGCGGACATGACGACCGTGGGTTTGAGGACCGTGGGTTTGACGACTCGGGTCACGGTGACCGGGGGCGCGGCGGCTTCGGCCGCGGCGAACCGGACCGTGCCGGTGTCGACCAGGACGAGCTGGGCTTCGCCGATCTGGCGCAGAAGCCCGACTGGCCGGTGGACCGGATGTCGTCGTCGCGTGGCGAGGCCACGGTCGGTGCCGACCGGTACGAGCCCCAGTGGTCCGACCCGTACGCCCAGCGTGGTGAGCGGACCGAGACCTTCCCGGTCACCCCGCCCGTCGAACGGATCCCGTCGGACCAGGACACCGACGAACCGATGGACGAGCCGCCGGTGCAGCGGACGCCCCGCTCCGACGCTGGCCTGATCGCGCGGCTTCCGGCCGAGGTACTGGTCGTCGACGGCCGGCCCCGCTACCACATGACCGGGTGCCGCCACCTGCGTGGCCGGGAGGCGGAGCCGCTGCCCGTGGCCGAGGCCGTGGACCTCGGCTTCACCCCGTGCGGCTGGTGCCAGCCCGACACGGTGCTGCTGGGTGGTACGCCGGAGCACTGAGCCGCCGCGCCGGCCCCGCGGCAGCAGCCGCGGGGGGCGCGGACGGTCCCGCGATCCGGAGGAACCAGCCCGGCCCGACCGCCTGGTCAGTACGCCGCCACGCCACGGATCGCCCGGCCCGTCGCAGGGAGGCCGATCGACCATTGTGGATCATCGGCCGGGTCAACGTAACCCCTACTGAGGGAAGTTCTTCGCTAACCGTCAGATATCTATAGATGTTTGTCGGGGGCCCAACTACTCCGTATCCTTAGTGGTTCCAAGCGTGTCGCGTCTGGCCCGATGCCAGGCTGCGCCGCGCCGGTTTTGCATGTAGGAGCCACGATGGCTGGTCCGTGCAGGCGACAGGTGCGGGTCGGAACGCGTCCCGGAACACGATGCTTCCGTCCCGTTGCTGCCGCACCGCGCGATATGCCGGGTGGCTCCGCCCCGTCCGTGTCGCGGCTCGCGCCCGCGGTGAGGGCGGGTCTGCTCCATCCGTTCGACAGCTGTGCGCGGTACACAGACCGGTGGTCCGCCGGTCGGTCAACTGTCCCGGCGCGGGCTCCTGGCGGGGTTCTCGCACCGGCGACACACACGACGACCGCCGCGGTGACGCGGCCGAGGGGGCGACGATGACCACCAGATCAGGTGTGAAGGCCGCGAGCCCGTCCGAGCGCGAGGTCTCGGATACCAGCAAGCCCGCGACGAAGAAGCCGGCGGCGAAGAAGCCGCCGGCGGCGAAGAAGCCGGCCACGACGAGCGAGGGGCAGGCCACCGCGACGTCGAGCAACGGCGCGAAGACCGCGAAGCCCGCGTCGGGCCGGTCCACGCGTTCGACCAGGACCCCGGCGAAGTCCAGCCAGCCTCGCAAGATCAGGTCGGCGGAAGAGACCGAGCAGATCCAGGTCGCGCTGAACGATCGACTGACCGAGCTGCGCTCCGAATACGAGTCGACGATGGCCGCGCTCACCGACCTGCAGCGCGACCGGTTGACCGACTCGGCGGGGGACGACCAGGCCGACACGGGCACCAAGACGTTCGAACGTGAGCAGGAGATCTCGCTCGCCAACGGCATCCGGGAACGAATCGTGCAGGTCGAAAGGGCCCTTGAGCGCCTCGACGACGGGCACTACGGATACTGTGAGCGGTGCGGAAATCCGATTCCCGCCGAGCGGCTCGCGGCCTTCCCGTCGGTGACGCTCTGTGTGACATGCAAGCAACTGGAGGAACGGCGCTGAGTCGAGAAGACAGCACCGACCGGGAGGCGGACACGCCGAGGTCGGTACGGACGGGCCGTCTCCCACGCACCGTCGGATGGCTGGCGGCGGCGGCACTGGTCGCGTTGGCACTGGACATCGTGACCAAGCACATCGCCGTCGCCGAGCTTTCCGTCGGTGACCCGGTGAGACTGCTCGGTGGCGCGGTCTACCTGAGCCTGACCCGCAACACCGGGGCCGCGTTCAACCTCGGCGCCGGCTACACCGCGGTGCTCGCCGTCGTGGCGGTCGTGGTGATCGGTGTGATCATCAGGTTCTCCCGCCGGCTCGGCTCAGTGCCGTGGGCGATCGCGCTCGGGCTGGTGCTCGGCGGCGCCGCGGGCAACCTGACCGACCGGCTCTTCCGCGCCCCCGGGCCGCTGCGCGGCGGGGTGGTCGACTTCGTCAGCCTGTTCGGACCGTACGGGCACCCGTGGCCGATCTTCAACGTCGCGGACTCCTCGCTGGTCGTCGGCGTGATCCTGGCGGTGACGCTGGAGCTGACCGGACGCCGGCTGGACGGCAGTCGGGTGCGCCGCGACTCGGAGGCCGCCGCCGACCCGGAGGCGGCCACGGACAGTGCGCCGGTCACGGACAGTGCGCCGGTCACGGACGGTGCGCCGGTCAAGGACGGTGCCGCCGAGGGCGGTGTCCGTGCGGCGGACGATGCCCCGGCCCCGGACGGTGTCTCGGCCAAGGGCAGTGTCTCGGCCGAGGCTGGTGCTCCCGGCGCGGACGGCGCGTCGGCGGACGCCGGAACGACGCCGCACAAGGCCGCGTCCGGTGCCGAGGACGCTCCCGACCAACCCGGCGACGCAGTGACCGTCGAGGCGGCCCCCGATCACCGGCACGGCGCGGTCCGGCAGTCCGGCAGCCGTACGGCGGGCACCCCGTGACCGGGCATCAGGCCGCGGCGGCCCGTGGCGAGCTGCGTACCGTGCCGGTGCCCGACGGTCTTGCCGGCATGCGGGTGGACCAGGCCATCGCCCGGGTGTTCGGTCTGTCCCGCACGCTGGCGGCGGCACTGGTGGCGGACGGCTCGGTACTGCTGGACGGTGTCGAGCCGGCGAAGTCCGAGCGGGTCCACCCGGGTGCCCTGCTGGAGGTGACGCTGCCCGCGCCGGAGCAGGCGGAGGTGACCGTACGGCCGGAGGTCGTGCCGGGCCTGCGGGTGGTGTACAGCGACGACGACGTCGTCGTGGTGGACAAGCCGGTGGGCGTGGCGGCACATCCCAGCCCGGGGTGGAGCGGTCCCACCGTCATCGCCGGCCTGGCGGCCATGGGTCATACCATCGCCACCAGCGGGGCCGCCGAGCGTCAGGGCGTGGTGCACCGGCTGGACGTCGGGACCTCGGGGCTGATGGTGGTGGCCAAGAGCGAGGTCGCGTACAGCCTGCTGAAGCGGGCGTTCAAGGTGCGGGACGTGGAGAAGCGGTACCACGCCGTCGTCCAGGGGCATCTCGACCCGTTCCGGGGAACCATCGACGCTCCCATCGACCGGCACCCCACCCACGACTACAAGTGGGCCGTGGTCTCGAACGGTAAGAACAGCATCACGCACTATGAGACTGTCGAGGCGTTTCCGGCCGCGAGCCTGGTCGATGTCAGGCTGGAGACCGGACGTACCCACCAGATCCGGGTGCATTTCTCCGCGCTGCGACATCCTTGCGTCGGCGACCTGACCTACGGTGCCGACCCGACGCTGTCCCGCCGGCTCGGCCTGTCCCGACAATGGCTGCACGCCCGTGAGCTGGCGTTCGACCATCCGGCCAGCGGCGATCGGGTCCGGTTCGTCAGCGACTATCCGGACGACCTGACCCACGCGCTGACCGTGCTGCGTGGCGAGGACTGAGTTGTGCGGCCGCCCGGGGGAGCACGCGTTCTCGGTCGGTGGCTGCTGACGCTGGCCGGGCACCGGCGCCGGGGCGGTAGGCACCGGCGGTACCCGCCGGTGTCCGGTGGCCTGGTCCTGGTGGTGACGTTCGGGCTGCTGGCGGCCGGGGCGTGGGTGGTGGGCCGGCACGCGACCCAACCCGACGTCGCTCCCCGGGTGGGCGTACGACTGGGCGAGTCGGTGCCCGGCTACGTGGCCGGCGCCCGGTCGAAACTGAGCCGCCTGGCCGGTTCGGCGCACCCGGACCGGCCGCTGGTCGCCCTGATCTCGCTGACCGCCTACCTCGCGCCGTCGCGTGTGGCGGTGGTGCTGTCCGGCCTGCGCACCGAGCGGGTGTACACCCGGGTTCCGCTGCCGGGAATCGGGTCACACGTCACCACCCTGCCGGTCCGCCGGGTGCCGGTGGACGTCAACACCGGCATGGACCAGCTGGCCCTGGACCGGCAGCGGATGGCGACGAATCTCGACCACCTGGCCACGGCGTCCACGGTGAGCGAGAACCAGCGCCGTGAGTACGGCGTGGAGGGGCAGACCTACCGGATCGAGGCGGCCGCGTACCGGGGCCGGTGCTCCTGCGTGTTCGCCGCGGTCGTGCGGGCCGCCCCCGAACTGCTGCTGCGTGTCGCGCGCCGGCCGGCGGTACGGGCGGTCGAGCCGGCCCCGCAGGTCGACTCGTTGACCGACGCCGTTTTCACCCCGCCACTGCCGGAACAGACCGGCGCCGCCGCGCCGCCCGAGGACCCGCCGGTGTCGCCGTCGAGCACGCCGCGCCGTCCGTCCGCCCCGCCGGCGACCGGTGCGCCCAGCACCACCCCGACCCAGCCGCCGGTCGGCGTGTCACCGCCGCCGCCGACCGGTGTGCCCAGCACGCCGAGCCCCGGGCTGTCGGAGCCGGGCAGTCCCGGCGTGGAGGTGCCCGGCACGAGCGGGCCGCCCACCGAGTCGGTCACCCTGCCGGCCGCGGCGGACGGTCACGGCACCGTCGCCGCCCGGCCGCGCAGCCGTCCGTCCCCTCTGCCGGCCGAGCGAAACCTGCCGGACTGGGTCCGGCGTTGGTGGTGATGGGGCCACTCGTCCGAGGCCATCCGCGCTGGCCGGAGGATGCCGGCGCCGGCCCCGTGTGGTAGCCAGGAAGACGCAGGCTGTCGGGTCGAGGTGCGGCCTCGGGCTGCCGGGCGATCGGGTTCCGGTGGCCACCGTGAGCTGGTGGGGAGTGGCCGTGCTGACCGTGCTGGGGGTCGACGCGCCGGAGGAGCGTGTCTACCAGACGCTGGTCCGGCACTCGGCCGCCACCCTGGACGAGCTGGCCACCGAACTCCACCTCGACCGTGCGGACCTGAGCCGGTCACTGGAACGCCTGGAGGCACGGGGACTGGCGGGGCGTTCCGGGAGCGGTCACGACCGGTTCGTCGCGGCCTCGCCGACCATCGCGATCGGTGCGCTGCTCAACCAGCACCGGGCGCAGCTGCACCAGGTCGAGCTGACCCTCGCGACGCTCGCCGAGCAGTACCGGGAGGCCGTCGGTGGTCGGTCCGTCGACAACCTCGTCGAGGTGGTGAGCGGCGCGCAGGCCACCCGGCACCGGCTGGACCAGCTCCGCGCGGCGGCCCGGCAGGAGGTACTGGCGTTCGTGCTGCCCGCCGCCCCGGACACCGGCTGGACGTGCGGTCCGCTGCCCGGGGGCACCGAGGACCCGGGGGTCGCGCACCGGATGGTGTGGGGCAGTGACCTGCTGGAGGAACGCGACGCGATGACCGCGCTGCCGCCCGGCCACAGCGTTCGGATCGTCCGGCGGGTGCCGATGCCGATGCTGATCGTGGACCGGTCGGCTGCGCTGGTGCCGCTGGACGGCGGGCCGGGCGCGGTGATCGTGCACCCCAGCGGCGTGCTCGACGCGCTCCTTGTGCTCTTCGATACCGTATGGTCGGTCGGTCTGCCGCTACCCGGCGGTAGGGAGTCGCACATCGGGGCGGCGGTCCCCGACGGCGTCGAGGAGATGGATGCCAGGATCCTGTCCCTGCTGCTGGTCGGGCTGACCGACCGGTCGGTGGCGGTCCAGTTGGGCCTGTCGATGCGCACGGTGCAGCGGCGGGTGCGGCATCTGATGGACCTCGCGGACGTTCAGACGCGGCTCCAGCTCGGCTGGTACGCGGCTCGCAACGGTTGGCTCTGATCCCGTCAACGGCGACGGTGCGCCCACGGTCAGCAGCAGACGACGATGTGTCGGCGGTGAGTACGGTAATGGGCACCGCGCGCAAGTGGGGCGTTATTCGTTGAATCCTTGGGGTTGGGGCGACGGGGGCTGGCAAAGGCCCGTCGGCTCCGTAGCCTGTGGGTGGAGAGCTGTCCGGGCGGGAGGCGAACGTGGATCAGACCGGAGCCGGAGCGTACCGCGCCGGTGACTCGGGTTCGCGGTGGCGGAACCTGCTGGGGCGGGGCCGGCCGCGCGAGGACGAGGAGGCGCCGCCGGTCGATCCGCCGCCTCCGCTTCCGCAGCGCGAACCCCGGTCCAGCCGCGCCGCCCGGATCGGTGCCGCACCGCTGGTGCCTCGGCCGACCCCGCCGCCGGAGACCCGGTCCCGGCGGGAGCGCGCCGCGCCTCCCTCGACCTCGTCGATGCAGATCGCCGGGCACCGTCCGGCCGCGTTCGCCGACGGGTCGGTCGATGCGCTGGTCGCCGCGCTGCGGCGCAACTTCGGTGGGTCGAAGGTGGTGGCCTTCGTCAATCCGAAGGGCGGCGTGCACAAGACGACCGCGACGGTACTCACCGCCGCGACCCTGGGCAGCGCCCGCCGCGGTGGCGTGCTCGCCTGGGACGACAACGAGCTGCGGGGCACCCTCGGTCTGCGGGCCGGCACCGCGCGCCACGCCCGCACGATCCGGCACCTGGTGGACGACCTGGCGCTGATCGAGGCCGGCCCGGGTCGGCTCGCCGAGACCCTGGACGACTATCTGCGACACAACCGGGACGGGTCGTTCGACGTGCTCGCCGGCGACGAGGACCCGCGGATCGCCCGGCGGCTGGACCCCAGCACGGTGCGCCGCGTGCTGACCGTCCTGTCCTCCACCCACGACGTCATCTGCGTGGACACCGGGAACAACGTGGAGAGCCCCAACTGGCAGACCGTACTGCGGGCGGCGGACCAGCTCGTGGTCACCACGGTGCCGCGGGAGGACGCCGCCTTCACCGCGGACTGGATGCTGGACCTGCTGGTCGACGAGGGCATGGAGGACCTGGTGTCCCGGGCCACGACGCTGATCAGCTGCCCCACGCCGAACCCCTCGCTGATGACCGCCGACCTGATGAAGCATTTCGCGAGCCGTACCCGTACCGCGGTGATGGTCCCCTACGACCCGGCGCTGGAGCCCGGCTCGACCATCGAGTACTCGGCGCTGCAGCCCGCGACCCGGATGGCGTGGCTGTACGCGGGAGTGGCGATCAGCGACGGGTTCGCCTCCTGACCGTCGCCGGGTCGCCAGGTCGAGTGAGGGAAAGTACGCCCCCGGTATGTCCCGTCGCTTTCGACGGACCGCCCTACTAGAGTCGCCGGGGAGCCGGTCCGCGGTGCGGCCGTTCCGCCCCGGCTTCCGCTTGCCAGCTGAATACGAGGGGGGACGTGGCGCGCCATGTCAGCAGCCGGGTCGTTCGCGCATCTACATGTTCACACCGAGTATTCGATGCTGGACGGTGCCGCCCGGCTGAAGCCCATGTTCGCCGAGGTGCAGCGGTTGGGCATGGACTCGATCGCGATGACCGACCACGGCAACATGTTCGGCGCATACTCCTTCTACCAGGAGGCGAAGGACGCCGGCGTCAAGCCCATCGTCGGCATCGAGGCGTACCTGTCCCCGGGTGACCGTTCGCACAAGCAGCCGATCCGCTGGGGGCGGCCCGACCAGCGCGGCGACGACATCTCCGGTAACGGCGCGTTCACCCACATGACGATGTGGGCGGAGAACGCCACCGGCCTGCGCAACCTGTTCCGGCTGTCGAGCCGAGCGTCCATCGAGGGCTACTACTACAAGCCCCGGATGGACGTGGACCTGCTCAGCGAGCACGCCGAGGGCATCATCGCCACGACCGGCTGCCCGTCGGGGGAGATCCAGACCCGGCTGCGACTGGGGCAGTCGGAGGAGGCGTTCAAGGCCGCCGCCAAGTTCCAGGACATCTTCGGCAAGGAGAACTTCTTCCTCGAGCTGATGGACCACGGCCTGGACATCGAGACCCGGGTACGGGCCGGGCTGCTGGACATCGGCAAGCGGCTGAACCTGACCCCGGTGGTCACGAACGACTCGCACTACGTGGTGAAGGAGGACGCGAAGGCGCACGAAGCGCTGCTGTGCGTCCAGTCCGGCAGCACCCTGGACGACCCGAACCGGTTCAAGTTCGGCGGCGACGGCTACTACATCAAGTCGCCCGGCGAGATGCGCGCGCTGTGGGACTCGGAGCTGCCCGACGCCTGCAACACCACGCTGCTCATCGCCGAGCGCATCGGCTCGTACGACGAGGTCTTCGGGCACGTCGACCGGATGCCGACATTCCCGGTGCCCGAGGGCGAGACGCAGGAGTCGTGGCTCGCACACGAGGTGTGGGTGGGCCTGGAGAAGCGGATGCCGGGCGGCATCCCGGACGACTACCGGGCCCGGGCCGAGATGGAACTCGGCGTCATCTCCCAGATGGGCTTCCCGGCGTACTTCCTCGTCGTCGCGGACCTGGTCCGGCACGCGAAGGAGAACGGGATCATCGTGGGGCCGGGCCGCGGGTCCGCCACGGGTTCGATCATCGCGTGGGCGACCGGGATCACCGAGCTGGACCCGATCGAGCACAGCCTGCTGTTCGAGCGGTTCCTGAACATCGAGCGGGTGTCGATGCCCGACATCGACCTCGACTTCGACGACCGCCGCCGCGGCGAGATGCTCGACTACGCCACCGCGAAGTGGGGCAGCGACAACGTCTGCCAGGTCATCACGTTCGGCACGATCAAGGCGAAGGCCGCGCTGAAGGACGCCGCCCGGATCACGTTCGGCCAGCCCGGCTTCTCGATGGCCGACAAGATCTCGAAGGCGTTCCCGCCGGCGGTGATGGGCAAGGACATCCCGCTGTCGGGCGTGGTCGACTCGCAGCACCCGCGGTACGCGGAGGCGACCGAGGTACGGACCCTGATGGAGACCGACCCCTCGGTGAAGAAGATCTTCGACACCGCGCAGGGTCTCGAGGGTCTGATCCGTCAGGCGGGTGTGCACGCCTGCGCGGTGATCATGTCGTCGAGTCCGGTCATCGACGTGATCCCGATCTGGGCCCGGCCGCAGGACGGCTCCATCATCAGCGGCTTCGACTACCCGTCGTGTGAGTCGATGGGCCTGTTGAAGATGGACTTCCTCGGGCTGCGGAACCTGACGGTGCTCGGTGACGCGGTGCTGAACGTGAAGGCCAACCGGGACGTGGACATCGACCTGGAGCACCTGGAACTGGCCGACGACAAGACCTTCGAGTTGCTTTCCCGCGGCGACACCCTGGGTGTGTTCCAGCTCGACGGCGGGCCGATGCGCTCACTGCTGCGGGCGATGGCGCCGACGAAGTTCGGCGACATCGCGGCCGTACTGGCGCTGTACCGGCCCGGCCCGATGGCCGCCAACGCGCACATCGACTACGCGGACCGCAAGAACGGCCGCAAGCCGGTGGTGCCGATCCATCCCGACCTCGCCGACCCGCTGGCCGAGATCCTGGACGAGACCTACGGTCTGATCGTCTACCAGGAGCAGGTCATGGCCATCGCCCGGAAGGTCGCCGGGTACTCGCTGGGCAAGGCCGACCTGCTGCGCCGGGCGATGGGCAAGAAGAAGAAGGAGATCCTCGACAAGGAGTTCGTCGGCTTCCAGCAGGGGATGCGCGACAACGGCTACAAAGACGACGCGATCAAGACGCTGTGGGACATCCTGCTGCCGTTCGCCGGCTACGCGTTCAACAAGTCGCACACCGCCGGGTACGGGATCGTCTCGTTCTGGACCGCGTACCTCAAGGCCAACTACCCGGCCGAGTACATGGCCGCGCTGCTCACCTCGGTGGGCGACGACAAGGACAAGTCAGCGCTTTACCTCAGCGAGTGCCGCCGGATGGGCATCAAGGTGCTGCCGCCCGACGTCAACGAGTCGATAGCGACGTTCGCGCCGGTCGGGCAGGACATCAGGTTCGGCCTGGCCGCGATCCGCAACGTGGGCACCAATGTGGTCGAGGCGATCATCGCGGCCCGCAAGTCCAAGGGCGGGTTCACCAGCTTCGCCGATTTCCTGCGCAAGGTCCCGCTGGTGGTGTGCAACAAGCGGGTGATCGAGTCGCTGGTCAAAGCGGGCGCGTTCGACTCGTTCGGAGACCCGCGCAAGGGCCTGGTACTGGTGCACGAGCAGGCGGTCGACGCCGTGATCGACATCAAGCGCAACGAAGCGATCGGGCAGGACTCGTTGTTCGGCGGCGACGCCGAGGCGGAGGCGGTCTTCGACGTCCCCGTCCCCGCCGGGGAGTGGGACAAGTCCACCCTGCTGAACTTCGAGCGCGAGATGCTCGGGCTTTACGTCTCGGACCATCCGCTGTTCGGCGTCGAACACATCATCGCCAGGGAAAGCGACTGCTCGCTGGCCGAACTGATGGCCGATGACACCGAGCGGCCCCGCGGCGGCGACCGACCCGGAGCCCCCGACGCGCAGATCGTCAAGATCGGCGGCATCTTGTCCGGGGT
>JBAUUM010000762.1:0-7902 GCA_049582705.1 Actinocatenispora sp. | reverse complement strand
AGAGGTTCTCCAGCACCGCTCGGCGCGCCGCGGGTGCGGCCTGCCACGCTCCGCCGAGTCCGGGTGTGGCCAGGTCGGCGTGGAACCCGACCAGACCCGTTTGCGCGTAGAGGACCAGGTGCAGCAGCGAGATGTCGCTGTAGCCGAGGATCGGCTTGGGGTCGGCGGTGATCGCGTCGACGTCGATCAGGTCGAGGTAACCAAGTACCGTCTGGCCACCGTCATGCGCGATGATCGCGCGCACCTCGGGATCACGCAGTAGCCCGTTGAGCTCCTCGGCGATCTCGACCGGCCGCGCCGCGCTCCACCAGTGGTGCCGCCCCGCTTCGAGTAGCGGCGCGAGACGTACCCGGAATCCCAGCCGCTCAAGTACGACCACCGCCTGCTCGAGATCGGGCTCGTAGGCGGCATGTAGCGGCCCGGACAGCGCTGCGATGACGACGAGATCTCCGCGCCTCAGGGCACGAGGCCGGAGCAGTTGAGGCAGTGCGGACCCGGTCACCGACGCAGTATCCCGACCGACGCGACAGCACGCTACGCATATGTGGTCGACCGCCCAGCGGGCCCACCCAGGCTTGCTCCATCACGTGAGCCGCCCCCGGGGGCCACAGTCCAGGGCGACGAGATCGACTTCAGCGGCTAGGGCATCGGGGGCAGTGGCGGAAGGGTCGTCGGTGCGGGGCGCAGCCCGTCGACGAGCAGGGCGAGGTACCGCCGCCAACCGGCGCCGTCCGGGTCCCGGGGATGCACCGTCGCCAGGGCCATCACCACGATCGCGGACATGTCCCGGGCCTGCACCTCCGGGCGGACCAGCCCCGCCGCGACGGCTCTCCGCAGCATCCGCTCCATGGTGCGCATGTACCGTTCGAGGCTCTCGACGTCGATGGCGTCGGTGGTCTCCCGGGCCAGGGCGAGCACGACCTGCCGCCTGGTGAGCACCTCGACCGTCGCCGTCAGCGAGCTGACGAGGTCCTGCCACGGGTCGTCGCTGTCCGTCGCGGTGGCCGGTTCGATCTCGGCGGTGACGACGTGCCGGAAGACCGCCCGCACCAGCTCGTCCCGGTTGCGGAACCGCCGGTAGACCGTGGCGACGCCGACCCCGGCGCGCCGGGCGACCTCGTCCATGGTCACCGACGGCCCGACCTCCTCGAAGGCCCGGCCGGCGGCGTCGACGATCCGCTCGTAGTTGCGCGCCGCGTCGACGCGCAAGCCCTGCCCGCACGCTGGCTTCATTCGCGAAAGTTAGCAGCCGTACCGGCCGGCCGTGGCCCGGCGACGGACGCGCCCAGGTGCTGGCCCGCCGATCGCCGGCCGCGGTTCAGTCCTCCAGTACGCGCAGCGCGCCCGAGGGGCACAGCTCGACGGCCCGTCGCGCGGGCTCGGCGTCGTCGGCTCCGACCTCCTCGACCAGTGGGGTGACGATGCCGTCGTCGTCCTGGTCGAACACGGCCGGAGCCGTGACCAGGCACATTCCCGCGCCGATGCACACGTCGCGGTCGGCGGTGACCTTCATGCGTCTGTCCTCCTGACTCACCAGGTGACCGGCAGGGAGTGCAGCCCGTAGACCGCGTGGTGGGAACGGAACTCGATCTCCTCGTACGGCACCGCCAGCGCCAGCCCGCGGAAGCGTCGCAGCAGCGCCGGGAAGGCGATCCGCATCTCCATCCGGGCCAGCGGGGCGCCGAGGCAGTGGTGCACGCCGTGACCGAACGCGACGTGCCCGGGTGCGCCCCGGGTGATGTCGAGCCGGTCCGGATCCTCGACAAGCGCCGGGTCACGGTTGGCCGCCGGCAGGGCGAGCGCGACGAGTTCCCCGGCGGGGATGGTGTGCCCGGCGATCTGCACGTCGGTCTTCGTGGTCCGCGGTACGCCGGAGGGCACGATGGACAGCCAACGCAGCAGCTCCTCCACGGCGGGCTCCACCGCGTCCGGTTCGTCACGCATCATGGCCAGCTGCTCGGGGTGTCGCAGCAGCGCCAGGGTGCCGAGCCCGAGCATGTTCGCCGTCGTCTCGTGCCCGGCCAGCAGGAGCAGGGAGGCGAGCCCGGTCAGTTCGGCGGCGCTCAGGTCGTCGCCGTGTTCGCGGACGAGCATGCCCAGCATGTCCTCGCCCGGGTCCGCCTGTGCTCTGGCGACCAGACCCGACATGTAGGCGCGGCTCTCCCGCTGGCTCGCCATCCGGTCCTTCATCGGCGCCGACGTGTCCAGCAGGCGGCGGGTGCGGTCCTGGAACTGGTCCCGGTCCGCGTACGGCACGCCCAGCAGCTCGCAGATCACCAGGGACGGCACCGGCAGTGCGAAGGTCGACACGAGGTCGGCCGGTGGGCCGGCCCGTTCCACGTCGTCGAGGGCGGCCTCGACGATCTCGACGATCCGCGGTTCGAGCCGTCGCATCCGACGCATCGTGAACTCGGGCGTGAGCATCCGTCGGAGCCGGGTGTGGTCGGGCGGGTCGAAGTTGAGCATCTGCCCGGCCCGCATCTCGGCGACCTCCTCCGGGGAGAAGTCGTCCTCGTCCTGTCCGAAGAACTGGTTCCGGACGTTGCTGAACCGGGCCGGGTCCGAGAGGACCGCCCGGACGTCGTCGTACCGACTGACCAGGTACGCGGATGAGTTGAACGGTGTCGTCACCTCGGCGACACCCTCGTCGTCCCGGACCCGGGTCATCTCCTCCACCGGGTCGAACTGGTCGCGCCGCATGTGTAACGGCAGTGCCGGTGTCTCGGTCATCGTCTGCCCGCTTTCTCCCCGACTGCGTCGACAATACCGACGTTAGCACCGAAGTGAAAGGAAGCTATCGTTTAGTGCCGGCTGGTTTTGACGGAGCCGGCCACGACCCGGGCTACTCGGCGGACCGCCGCGCCCGGGCCCGCCGCTTGCCCTCGTGCATCGCCTGCACCCGGGCGATCGGAATCGTGTGACCCTCCGCGACCAGGTCGGCGGGAAGGCCCTGCGGCTCGGGCATCCACTCCGCCCACGGGTCCGCGTCGCCGAGCAGCCCCGGCGCCGTGTGCACCGTGAAGTCGCGGGGAGACACGTCGTCCAGTTCGTCCCAGCGGATCGGGAACGACACCGGTACGCCCGGCCGGATACGCGGGCTGTACGCCGACACCACGGTCGCCCCGCCGGCCCGGGTCGAGTCGAGGAACACCTTGCCCGCCCGGTCCTCGCGGATGAACGCCGTGGTCGCGAGCGCGGGGTCGAGGCGCTCCGCGCGCACCGCGACCGCCCGGGTCGCCGCCGCCACGTCCTCGACGGCCGCCTGACCGTCCAGCGGGACGAAGACGTGCAGTCCCTTGGCGCCGCTGGTCTTGACCGCGCCCGACAGGCCGCAGTCGGTCAGGGCCTGACGTACCAGCCGGGCCGCCCCCACCGCCGCGTCGAACGCGTTCCCGTCCGGCGGATCGAGGTCGAGCACCAGGTGCGTCGGATGCTCCCAGCGCGCGATGCTGGCCAGCGTCGTGTGGTACTCCACCGCGCGCTGGTTGGCGAACCACAGCAGGGTCCGGAGGTCGTTGCACAGGGCGTAGCGCACCTCGCGGTGTGAGGACTCCGCCCAGAGCGGCACTGTCCGCACCCACGGCGGCGTGTACTTCGGGACGTTCTTCTGCATGAACGGATCCTGACCGCGCAGTACGCGGATCACCGACAGCGGCCGGTCGGCCAGGCTCCGGATCATGCGCCCGGCCACGGCGTCGAGATAATCCACCAGGTCGCGCTTGGTCGCGTCCGACCCGGCGAACAGCGGTTGGTCGAGGTTGGTCAGCGATACCTCGCCCCGCATCTCCCCGCCGCCCATGCGTCACCGTCCTCACGACACCCGCCACCGGTGCGCGGTGCCCTCCTGCCGGCCCGCTGCCCGGACCGGGTTGTCACGTCCATCATCCACCGGATGCGCGGGCGGCCGGGTACCTTCGTCCGGCAACGCGTCCGGACCCGATCGGCGTCCGGATCCTGCGGGTGTGCGCCCCGGCAGGTCACGGGCCCGTACGAGCGGCTCCGGCAGCCAGGTCGGGAGGTCCGCGGATGCCCGGAAGGGTGAGGTGAAACCGCTGGTGCGCAATGAGATCGAAAAGTCCGTTGCCCTTCCGGTGGGCGGACCGTACTCTCATCATCAGACATCGCAACCGAAGCATGGGAGCCCGTGATGAACGCCTGGTCGAAGCCCTATCCGCAGCGCCCCGCGCTGTGTGATGAGCCGAGCCCGCGGCACAACGGGTGCCCCGGCCACCGTGAAACCTGGTCGGTGACGGGACGATGGCGGTAGTGGACGCGTAGACGCGACTCCAGCCGCCCACCCGGATCCGGGGCAGGGCGGCTTTTTCATGACGTGGTTTCCGTTGTACGGCAACGCATACGGGTGTAGCTCAACCGGGAGAGCAGCGGTCTCCAAAGCCGCCGGTTGCGGGTTCGACTCCTGCCGCCCGTGCGTGGCTCCAGCCTGCGCTGGAGCGTGTGTGTTGACAAGTCCACAGTGGATGGTATGTGAGGCCGGCCCGCCCAGGAGGCCGGTCGACCGGGGCGAGGGAGACGGCTTGACCCGCCTGCCTTGGGAGCAGGAGACACCGCGTTCGATTCGCGGGCCCCGGACGTTCACCGGCATCTCAGATGCCAAGGGCCGTACAGCACCGGTGTGCGGCGCTGCCCGGCAGGCAGCGCGTGCGGGGTTCGACACCCCGACGGTCCACCGTGCCCGGTGACGTGACGGACATGTCGGCTCCGGCCGGCATCCGCCGCGGTGACGGGCACGCGATGGCGGGTTCGGCTAGTGGTCAGGCCGCGGGATTCTCGATCCCGAGACGAGGGTTCGATTCCCTCACCCGCTGCGGCGTCGAGGGCACCGGACACCGGATGTGGCTCGACGCGATGCCCTCGTGGCCCAACAGGCAGAGGCACGACGTTGAGGACGTCGACGGTGCGCGTTCGAATCGCGCCGGGGGCACGCCAACGAAGCACGACAGGTCGTGCGCCGCTCTCGTAAAGCGGAGGTACCCGGTTCGAGTCCGGGCGTTGGCTCCACGGGCGACGCACAGGTGTGCAGCGCTGTTCCGCACACAGCGCCTGCTCGGTTCGATACCGAGGTTGTCCACCCGGTGCACGGGTAGCCCAACCGGCAGAGGCGCCTGGCTCAAGACCAGGACAGTGCGCGTTCGAATCGCGCTCCGGGCACGCATGCTCCGTTAGCTCAGGGGGAGAGCACCTGACTGTCGATCAGGAGGTCGCCGGTTCGAGACCGGCACGGGGCGCGCAGGGAGAGGTGGCCGAGTGGCCGAAGGCACTGCCCCGCTAAGGCAGACCGGCATGGACCGGCGCGGGTTCGAATCCCGCCCTCTCCTCCAACGCCGATCGGGAACGCTTGCGACGCAACGGTCGTGGACCGTCGTCCCGGTCACCGGGTACTAGCTCAGCTTGGTCAGAGCGCCGCGTTCGGGACGCGGAGGCCGGGAGTTCGAGTCTCCCGTACCCGACTGTAGGAAGGTGGCACCCAGCGGTGGGTAACCGGCCCCGAAAGCCGGGCCGCCGGCAACGGCGAGGGTTCGACTCCTTCACCTTCCTCCATACGCCGTTAGCTCAGAGGCCAGAGCAGCCGGCTCTTACCCGGCGGGTCGGGGGTTCGACTCCCTCACGGCGTACGACGCGCGTTCGACTAACGGTGAGGTCGCCGAGCTTTCACCTCGGGGGAACGGGTTCGACTCCCGTACGCGCGACCCGTTCCGGGATGGCTCAACTGGCAGAGCAGGCGGTTGTTGCCCGCACGATTCCCGGTTCGAATCCGGGTCCCGGAGCCATGCCCGTGTAGCTCAGCTGGAAGAGCGCCTGCCCTACAAGCAGGATGTCGGAGGTTCGAGCCCTCCCGCGGGTACTGTGACAGTAGCTCAGTGGTAGAGCGCCGGATCGTGGCTCCGGTGGTCGCGGGTTCGACTCCCGCCTGTCACCCATGCGGTAGCGCCGACGCGGGAGAGTCGGACCTGGCCGTAACCCAGGTGCTCACGCTGAGGGGGTTCGAATCCCTCCTACCGCACTCGCCCTCTGTCAGGTCCCCGACAACCGCTCGCGGGTCCTGCCGGGCGATCACGGCCCCGTGACGTTCCTGGGGGAGCGCCGCGTCTGCAACACGCGTGATGATCGGGTTCAATTCCCGGCGGGGCCTCGTAAAACCATCCACTGTGGACTCTTCCGTGGCACCTGACGTGCCACCGGAATTCCCCGACCGCGCGACCGTGTCGGATCAAGGACTCCACCCGCGTGGGACGTGGTGGCGATCGGCGCACTGTCGGATCCCTGCCAGCACAGGGCATCCCCGCCCGGATACAACAGGGCGTCGGCCGGAACTCGTCCGGACGGCGTTCCAACCTCACGGGGAGGCTCCACCATGTTCCTGCGTAACCGAAACATCCGCCGTACCGTCGCGGCCGTCGGGGTGACCGGCGCAGCCGGCATCGCCCTGCTGCTCGGCTCCGTCGCACCCGCCGCGGCGAGCGCCGGTGAGCTCCGCACGCCGCCGACGGCGGCGGCCCCCCAGCACGACGGGACCGCGCTCGCGTCGATCCAGGCGTGGTGCTCGGACGGCACCAACATCCGCACCGGTCCGGGAACCAACTACACGTCCGTCGGCCTGTGCTACCACTCGAACTACGTGACGGCGTCGTGCCTGGCGTACCGGAGTGGTTACACCTACCCGTGGGCGAAGATCGTCGACCACACCACGGGCAAGAGCGGCTACGCGTACGGCCAGTACATGACCGCCGTCGGCTGGGAGACGCTGCCGACCTGCTGATCCGCCACCAGGGGGCAGAGGGCCCGGCGCGCCGGACCGGTGCGCCGGGCCTTCGGGCTGCCCATTCACGGGGGTCGCCCCGGCCCGTGGGCGGCGTCGTCCTGCGCGACGGCAGTGGGCATGCTAGGCACAGGGTGCTCGCGCGTCGGCAGGACGCGGGAGGGTCGTTGACCGCGCCGGACGGGCGGGGGACCGTCGTCCGTGGGGAAGGGGTACCAGTGAGCGGACCACTGACGGGTCGCGTCGCCGTGGTGACGGGTGCGAGCAGGCGTCGGGCGATCGGTGCGGCGGTCGCCCGACGGCTGGCCGCCGACGGGGCGAGCGTGTACGTCCACTCCTGGTCCAGCTACGACGCCGAGCGGTCATGGGGCGCCGACGAAGGCGGACCCGAGGCCCTGGTGGCGGAGCTGCGGGCCGACGGCGCGAACGCGGTGCACGGCGTGGCGGACTTCGCCGACCCCGACGCGCCGGCCGGAGTGATCGCGGCCGCCCGTGAGAAGTTCGGTCACGTCGACATCGTGATCGCCAACCATGCCCGCAGCCATCGCCAGTCCCTGGAGGAGCTGACCGCGGCCGAGGTGGACCTGAGCTACGCGGTGAACACGCGGGCCACGCTGTTGCTCGTGCAGGCGTTCGCCGCGCAGCACGACGACGCGCGTCCGGGCGGTCGGGTCGTGTTGTTCACCTCCGGCCAGTACCACGGCACGCAGGCCGAGGAACTGCCCTACATCGCCTCGAAGGCGGCGCTGCACGAGCTGACGCCGAGCCTGGCGGTGCACCTGGCCCGCCGGCGCATCACGGTGAACTGCGTCAATCCCGGTCCGAACGACACCGGATGGGCCAGCGCGGAGGCGGTCGCCGAGAGCGCCGACCGGGTGCCGGGTGGGCGGTGGAGCACGCCGCGGGACACCGCCCGGCTCGTCGGCTGGCTGGTCGGCGACGAGGCGGACTGGGTGACCGGGCAGACGATCGCCTCGGACGGCGGCTGGTCGGCCCTGGGCGGGATCTGACCGGCGGGTGGTGGAAATGCCCCGGTTGTGGACGCACTGAGCTGCGAGGTCTTCCTGGGGCCCTGGCCGGGCGGGCGCCGGATCGCCGTGCCGGCGGTGGGGACAGTTCCCACC
>JBAUUM010000761.1:0-12423 GCA_049582705.1 Actinocatenispora sp. | reverse complement strand
GGCTCGGTCCCCGAGAGCGCCGCGGGCGCCGCGGGCGCGGGTGTCGCGAGCAGCGCCCAGCCCGGCCCGGCGAGGTCGAGGGTGGAGCGGGTACGGGCAGCGTCCAGCCACCGGTGCGGGATCCGGGTGCCGACCCGCCCGGTCGGCGCGAACTCGGTGACCGGCTCGGGATCCGCGGCGGGGTCCGGTACCAGCGCCCCGGCCGGGTACTGGAAGGCGCCGGCGGCCAGCACGAACGGATGGGTCAGCGTCGGGTCGGGTGCCGCGACCCGGTCGCGGAACTCCTGCGTGCGACGGCTCGACTGGTCGGCGACGAACCAGCCGGCGGCACGCCGTTCGGTGTCGTACGTGTCGAGCAGGGTCGGCGCCGCCCGCCCCCGGAGCACGGCGGCGAGCTTCCAGCCGAGGTTGTGCGCGTCGGCGATGCCGGTGTTGGCGCCGCTCGCGGCGAACGGCGGCATCACGTGGGCGGCGTCGCCGGCCAGGTGCACGCGGCCCTCGCCGTACCGGTCGGCGACGAGCATCTCGGCCCGCCAGGGCAGCACGCTGAGGACCTCCAGGTCGGGCACTGGTACACCGAGCGCGGTGCGGAGCAGCCGGGGCCAGTCGTGGTCGACGTCGCCGCCGGGGCCCATGAACACCCACCGCCAGCGGCCGTCGATGGAGGCGAGGCCGCCGGGCGCGTCCGGATGCTCGATCTGGCACAGGTTGAACTCGCGGCCGGCGACCACGTCGCCGAGGTCGGCCCGGAAGTAGACGTTCACGTTGGGGTCGCCGATCGGGCCGCGACCCGACCGGGTGATACCGAGCGCGTCGCGTACCGGGCTGCGCGCACCGTCGGCGGCCACCAGGTGGCCGGCGGCGAACTGTTCGGAGCGCCCGCTGTTCCGGTCGAGCAGGGTGCCGACGACCTCGCCGTGGTGCTGGTCGAAGCCGACGAGTTCGGTGTCGAAGCGGACCGTGGCGCCGGCGTCGACGGCGGCGGCGCGCAGTACGGGTTCGAGCAGGTCCTGGGCGACGAGGCAGGGCAGCTCAGGGCTGATGTCGAACGTCGCGCCGGGTCCGGACGGCCGCCACAGCGGCAGCTGCTCGGCCTCGGACAGCGTGCGACCGACGGCCATGTGGTCGTGGCCGGCCAGGTCACGCGCGGCGTCGTGGACCACGGTGGCGAGGCCGAGTTCGCGGAAGATCTCCATGCTGCGCACGTGGAACCGGCGCGCCTTCGGCTGCGGGGACGTGGTCGACCGCTTCTCGACCAGCGTCACCGGGATGCCGTGGTGCCGGAGCACCAGGGCCGTGGTCAGGCCGACGAGTCCGCCGCCGACCACGAGTACGTCGAGAATCTGTGTACGTTGTCCACTCATGGTGTACGTTGTACACGAGATGCTAGCCTCTTGGCCACCATGACTTCCTCCGACGACCGGCCCACGACCGGCGGGCTGGTGTGGTTCGACGAGCCGACACCGCCACGCGCGACCGAACAGCTCAGCCGGCAGCGGATCGTCGCCGCGGCGATCGACCTCGCCGACCGTGAGATGACCGGCGCGATCACCATGCGGGCGCTCGCCACCCGGCTCGGCGTACGCAGCCCGATGGCCCTCTACCGCTACGTCGGCAGCAAGGACGGCCTGAGCGACCTGATGGTCGACGAGATCTACGGGCAGATCGAGGTCCCGCGCGGCGAGGGCTGGCGCACCGCGCTGCGGGGGCTCGGCCGTACCGGCTGGGACGCCGTGCAGCGGCATCCCTGGTTCTCGCGGCTCGCGTTCAGCCGGCCGCCGCTCGGCCCGCACGCCCTCGCCCTGTACGACGCGGCCCTCGCCGAGTTGGAGCCGCTCGACCTACCCGCCGGCAGCCGGATGGGCTGCGTCAGTACGGTCCTCGGCCACGTGCTCGGCTCCGGTCTCGCCCTGCTGGAGGAACAGTCGATGCGGGCCCGGGTCGGGATCCGCAACGACGACGACCTGGAGAACGCGGCGGCGCCGTACCTGGACCGCATCGCCGCCGAGGGCCGGCACGTCCACTTCACCCGCTGGGCCTCGGACCCCGCCCGGCACGACCCGGCGCCGCAGTCGTTCGACCGCATCCTCGACTGGCTGCTCGACGGCCTCGCCACCCTCACCGTCACTCCCGACTCGCCCTGACCCCACCGCCGAGCCAATTCACCGCGGTGACCGCAGAGCACGAGCGGCGTGGCCGGCCAGCAACTGCAGAAGGCGGCCGGCCAAGAAGTGCGGGCTTTCGACAGGGACTCAATACCGATCAGAACGTCGGGCTCCAGCCGCGCTTCGGCCACACAGCAATCCAGCGAGGACCCTCCTCGTACGTGTCGGCCTCCTCATCGCCCTCGAAGCTCACGATCACCTTCGCCACGCTGTCTGTTTCCTCGCGGACCGTCTCGGCGATGTCCGGGATGCTCAGGCCGTTGCGGTACGCGAGGAACAGCGCCAGGGACCGTTCTGCGCTGACATCCTCGATCACGTCGTCGAGGTCCTGTACTCGCTCCTTCAGGTGCTCACGCGCATCCGCGACTGAGTTGGGAGTTGGATTGGACATCGTGGTCCTCTCTAGGATTCTCGAACTGGGCGAACGGACCCGGTTGACAGCGGGCCAACCGTGCGGGTTGCTGGAGAGATTCGCGTTCCCCACGAAATCCCCACGACTTTCAGGCCGCTCAGCAGCACATAGGCGGTGACCGGGAAATTGTGGAAGTCCTCGGTGTCGTAACCGTGGAGGTAGGCGTGGCCCTCGATCAGTGCCGGCTCAGCCCGTAGGACCCGGAGGTCTATCTCTGGTCGATACCAACCGGCCTGTCGGTCAAGATGAACGACAGTTCCTGCAGCGAGCAGGTCATCGGTACTCACGGCTCAACCTCCTGATGCCACTCACTCCCATGTGCGCTGTCCGATCGGGTGCATCTGTTGACAAGACGACCTGAGGAGTAGCTTCATGGACAATCCGACTACTACCTAGCGTTGACGCGTTGACAACGCTCGGGCAGATTGGGTCAACAGGGGGCGCGCATGTTCGGACCGAAACTCAAGCAGGCTCGTACCGACCTCGGCCTGTCCCTGCGTGACCTGGCGGCGCGGGTTCCGTGCGACGCGGGGCTGCTGTCGAAACTGGAGAACGGCAGACGACGTCCGTCCGAGGCGATCGTCGCGCGGCTCGACGAGCTTCTGCGTGCCCGGGGCGAACTCATCGGTTCGAGCCGGCTGGAGGCCGCCGCCTCCATCGACGCCGAGCCCTGGCAGACCGCGGAACTGCTGCAACGCGTTCAGGTGTCGGACACCACGCCCGCGACGATCGAGGCGCTCCAGGCCACGGTGAACGAACTGTGCTGCGCGTACTCGCGAACCCCCGCGCTGGAACTGCGGGCCGAGGCCCACTCCTGGCTGAAGCGGGTGTCCGGGCTGCTGCGCAAGCCGGTGGGTCTGCGTGAGCATCGCGAACTGCTGGCCGCCGCGGGCTGGCTCGCGCTACTGGTCGGCTGCTGCGAGTACGACGCGGGAATGCGGGCGAGCGCCGAATGCACGCGGGTCGCGGCGAGGCAGCTCGGAACCGAGGCCGGTCATGCCGACCTGGTCGGCTGGGCACATGAGATGTCCGCGTGGTTCGCGCTCACGCAGGGTCGGTACCGCGACGTCCTGGACGCGGCGGACGCCGGTCTTGCCGTCGCGGGTGACCGTCTGGTCGGCGTCCAACTGCACGCGCAGCGGGCGAAGGCGCTGGGCAGACTGGGCGACCACGCAGGTGTCCGGCGCGCGTTGGAGCGCGGCGGGGAGGTGCTGTCGTCCACGCCGGACCCGGAGCGCACCGACAACCACTTCGTCGTCGATCCGGCGAAGCTCGACTTCTACGCCATGGACGCCTACCGGCGCGGCGGCAACGACGCCAGGGCCTCGGAGCACGCGCACGCCGTGCTCGCCTCCGGCGTACTCGCGGACGGCACCGAGCTGGCGCCGATGCGGGTGGCCGAGGCCCGGCTCACACTGGCGTCCGTCGCGGCGCGCAACGGAGACCTGGAGCAGGCCGTCACGACGGGCATGGCGGCATTCGGCTCGTCGCGCCGGAGTCTGCCGTCGCTCACCATGGTCGCCGGTGAGCTTGAGGGCGAGCTGACCAGGCGGTACCCGAACGAACCTGCGACCGAGGAGTTCCGGGACGCGATGCGGAGCCTCCGGGTGTAGCGCTCACCAGTGCCGTCAGCGCGCCCGCCCGACCTGCGGTGGGGCGACACGGCGGACCAGCGGGGCCGTCCGTCCGGCGGGTCGCGGCGAGGTCGGATTCGTGCTGGACTCGGCAATGTCGTCCCGTACCGCATAATCTGACCGCGCCCCCCATCGCTGTCGTACGGAGCTTGCCCGCATGCCCTCACTTCCCCGACTTCGTCGCCCCACCGTGGTCGCCGGCATGATGCTGGCCGTGGCCGTCGTCCTGTGCGTCGGCGTAGGCGTCACCGCCGTCAAGGTCGTCACGGCGCTCGCGCGCCCGTCGAGTACGGCCACCGAGGAGTCGTCCGTGGACCTGCCGGGCGGACACGCGCCCACGGCCACGGCCAGGCCCGCCGCGGCCCCCACCGACGCACCCGTACTCGGTGAACTCGCCGGCAGCCAGGCCGCCGACGCGCTGCGGCAGCTGGCGACACTCCCGGTACGGCCGGCGGACTCGTCGCACGGGTACTCGCCGTACGACTTCGGCCCGTCCTGGTTGGACACCGACCACAACGGCTGCGACAACCGGAACGACGTCCTGCGCCGGGACCTGACCCACGTCACGGCCGGAAGCCACGGGTGCGAGGTCCTGGCCGGCCGGCTGCGCGACCCGTACTCCGGCAGCAGCATCACGTACGCGAAGGACCGTGCGGGATCCTCCGCGGTCCGCGTCGACCACGTGGTGTCCCTGGCCGACGCGTGGCGTACCGGCGCGAGGACCATGTCCCGGGCCCGGCGGGAACAGTTCGCGAACGATCCGCTGGCGCTGCTGGCGGTGGCCTCCCGGACCGGCGCCGACCGGGACAGCCGGGACGCGGCCGGCTGGCTGCCGCCGTACCGGTCGTTCCGCTGCGCGTACGTCGCCGACCAGGTCGCCGTGAAGGCCGCGTACGGGCTGTGGGTGACCCGCGCCGAACACGACGCGATGACCGACGTGCTGTCGGTCTGCGCGGGTCGTGCCAGCGCGAGCCCCAGCCCCAGCACCGCGCGCTCCGCCCAGGTCCCGACCGCACCGGCCACGGCCGGCGGTACCGCATCGAGTACCGCCCCGGGCACCGACGACGCGGGCCCCGGCGACGGGACCGCGTTGAAGGTGCAGCCAGGCGCCGTCTGCGGCCGGGAGGGTGCCTACGGCGTGACCTCGTCGGGGCGGCTGATGCAGTGTTCCCGCGAAGCGGGCGCCGACCGCCCACGCTGGCGGCCGGCCGGATAGCGAACGCCACGGACGAGCCGGTGCGACAGCAGCAGGACACCCGCACCGGCGGTCGCACCGGCACAGGCCATGGTGGCGACCTGCGCGCTGGCGTGGGAGGCCAGCAGGCCGACGAGATTGTTGGACGCGATCAGCGGCAGCACCTGTAGGAGCATGAGGATCGACGACAGCCGGGTGACGTGTGACCCCGGCGCGCTGGCGAGGAGGAGCGGCGCGACGTGTGAGCCGAACGCGCTCACGCCGACGCCCTGGACCAGCGCTGCGGCGACCGCGTACGGCACCGTCGTGGACAACCCGAGACCGACGATGCCGAGCGCGGCGAGCACCGCTCCGGAGGCAGCGACCATCCCTGGTCGACCGAACGCGCCGCGACGAGCAACCGTCAACGACAGTGCGAGCCCACCGCCCACGGACGACCCGACGATCAGCCCGGCCGTACTGGCGGCCCAGCCATGTTCCCGCGCCAGCAGCGGGACGCACAGCGACGTGGTCGGCAGCACAGACGCCGCGAACAGTGCCAACGCCCCGAGGACCGTACGCAGCAAGGGGTCCCCGACCACGAGCCGTATCCCGTCTCGGACCAGGGACCCCATCGCTCCGTTCGACGACGGCCGTGTCGTCGGTCGTGGCGGCCGGATCAGGCACAGCACCAGCAACGAGACGGCGAAGGTCAACGAATCGACGAACGTCGCGCCCGCCAGTCCGGCCGTGGCGACCAGCACCCCGCTGACCGGCCCACCCATCAGCCTGATGACCTGGCTCGACGAACCGTTCAGCGCCAGCGCGCGCGGCAGCGCGGCGTCGTCGGCGAACAGCCGTGGCATGGCCACAGAACTGGGCAGGTAGAAGGCTTCGACGGATCCGATGGCAAGCCCGGCACCGAGCAGCAGCAGTCGCGTGACGCCGTTCACCTGTACGAGGGCGGCCAGCAGTACGGTCAGCGCGCACATCACGGCATGCCCACCGATCAGGACCCGGCGCGGCCCCCACCGGTCACCGAGCGCACCACCCGCGAGCAACAGCAGGCTCCGTGGGAGGTTGATCATGGTGAGTACGAGACCGGCCGTACCCGCGCCCAGACTCGACGCCGCCCAGCCGAGGGCGAAGTACAGCGCCGAGTCGCCGAACGTCGACACGGCCGCGGCGGCCGTCCAGCCGTAGAAGGTGCCGGGCAACGCGCCGGGGGCGGTGGGGCGGGCGGCCGGGCCAGGCGTCACGCCGGGGTGTCGGTCAGGCTGACCGGCATGGCCAGGATCGTGAACGTGCCCTGGTCGGCGGAGCGCACCACGACCGGGCGGTTCGGGGCGTGCAGGTCGAGCAGCACGTCGGGACCCACGCTCGCGGCCAGGACACCGCTCAGCAGTACGGACCGGAACGCGATCCGCATCGGCTCGCCGGTACAGATGGCGTCCAGCGCCGCCCCGTCGTCGTCGCCCTCGGCCGGGCCGACCCGCAGGCCGTCGCCGACGTCCAGTACGACGGTCGGCGCGCAGTCGTCGAGCAGGCCGAGCAACTTCGCCCGGTCCACGATCACCCGGCCGACGGGCGGCGCGAGCCCGTCCAGGGCGAGCTGGTACCGGGGGTACTCGTCGTCGACGGTGGGCAGCGTCCGGCGCTCCCCGTCTCGGGTCAGCGCCACGCCCGTCGGGTCGACCTCCAGCCGGACCTCGCCGCCGCCGGCGATCCACGGCGCCAGCGCGAGCAGCGTGCCGACCTCGACGAGGAGCCGGCTGTCCGCGCCGTCGACCCAGAGCGGGTGCAGCACACGGACCGCCAGCTGGTACCGGTCGGTGGCGACGATCCGGACCTCGTCGCCGGCGATCTCGACCAGTACGCAGCGCAGCGCGGGATTCTCCTCCGACGTGGCCGCCGCGGACGAGACCTGCCGCACGGCGCTGGCCAGTTCGGGACCCGACACGGCCACCGTGCACCGCCGGGCCTCCCCGCTGCTCAGGATCCTCGACGCCGCCTGCCGGGCGGCCCTGGCACGGGCCTCGACCGCGTGCACGTGCGTGCGGATGACCTGCGCCGCGTCCTGCGGCGAGCCGTCCAGGACGATCCGGACCTCCGGCAGCGGCAGGTCCATGTCGCGCAGGTCGCGGAGCAGTACCGCCCGGTGCCGCTGCTCCGGGTCGTAGTAGCGGTAGCCGGTGACCCCGTCGATGTGGGCCGGCGGCAGGAGTCCGCAGTCGGCGTAGAAGCGCAGGGCACTGGGCGTCAGACCCACGGTGCGCGCGAACGCGCCGATCGTCACCAGATCATCGGATGTGGACATGGATCTGATCCTGGGCCTTCAAGACGGTCGAAGGTCAAGCCGGCGCGCTGTGCGATGTGCCTCGACCCGGAAGGGTTGCGCCACCCCGGGCGTTGCCACCAGTCGTGACCGTGTCGTCTGAGGTGAAGCTGTCCGTACTGGATCTCGCGCCCGTGCCGGAGGGTTCCAGTCCGGCCGAGGCACTGCGCAACAGCGTCGAGCTGGTGCGGCTGGCCGAACAGCTCGGCTACCACCGGTACTGGGTGGCCGAGCACCACAACATGCCGGGCATCGCGTCGTCCTCGCCGCCCGTACTGATCGGGCACCTGGCCAGCTCGACCGAACGGATCCGGCTCGGGTCCGGCGGGGTGATGCTGCCCAACCACGCGCCGCTGGTGGTCGCCGAGCAGTTCGGCATGCTGAACGCGCTGCACCCCGGCCGCATCGACCTGGGGCTCGGCCGGGCACCCGGCACCGACCAGGTCACCGCGCACGCGCTGCGCCGGGAGGCGTCGCCGGCCGCGGACGAGTTCCCGCGGCAGCTCGGGGAGCTGATCGGCTTCCTCGACGGCGGCTTCCCCGACGACCATCCGTACCGGCGGATCACCGCCGTGCCCGGTTCGGGCGAGCGACCGCCGATCTGGCTGCTCGGCTCCAGCGGGTACTCGGCGCAGCTGGCCGGACGGCTGGGTCTGCCGTTCTCGTTCGCGCACCACTTCAGCGGCGAGAACACGGTGCCGGCGCTGGAGCTGTACCGGTCGTCGTTCCAGCCGTCACCGGACCTCGCCGCACCGTACGCGATGATCGGCGTCTCGGCCTTCTGCGCGGACACCGAGGCGGACGCTCGGCGGATGGCCAGCTCGCAGGGCCTGTCCTTCCTGCGGCTGCGGTCCGGCCGCCCCGGCCCGCTGCCCAGCCCCGAGGAGGCGGAGAGCTACCCGTACAGCGAGCTGGACCGGGCGGTACTGGCGCAGCGCGGCGCGGACACGGTGGTCGGCGACCCGGACGCGGTGGCGTCCCAGCTCGCCGAGCTGGTGGACCGCACGGGCGTGCAGGAATTGATGGTCACCACGATGGCGTACGACCACGACGCGCGGCTCCGCTCGTACCGGCTGGTCGCGGAGGCACTGGGCCGCGCCTGAACGCCCGGACCGGCCCCTGGTGACCCGCCACGACAACCAGTCGATCCACTGCCACGTGCTCACCGGCCCGATCGACTTCCAGCCGATCTGATCCTCGCCGCGGCCGAACAGGGCGATCGAGATACCGTCGATGAGGGCGCGGTTCGGTGCCGCGCCCTCATCTCATCGGATTTCCCACGATACGACGAGATCGGTGGCCGACCCGTCGCGTCGGAATTCTTCCGTGCTCGACTTTCGTTGCCGCCACGGGTGAACGACCGGTGATCTGCGGACTAGTGTCGGAAGGGGGGAGTGTAATGAAGCGCAGCAGTGATGCCATTGTGCGTAGTGCGTCGCACTCCCCCGACGAGCGGAAACTCCGCTTCCGCGTGCGGAACGCGGAAGGTAGGGAATCCGCGATCTGGACCGTCGTCAGGGACGCGCACGACGAGAACGTCTATATCTGCATTCGAGACTTCATGGGCGAGCTGGGACTCAGCCTGGATCGCGGCAGCTGGAAAATGTCGCTGTCCAGTTTCGGGGCACACCACGTTCCCGACAGCGAGAACCGGGTGCGTGCCCGCTGGGCCCCCGAGGTGCGCCCGGGCTGGTACCGCGGCGCGACGGTGATCGTTCCGACGTCCAGCATCCGGCACGCCCCCCCAGTGCCGGACGCCGACGGCGTGGCGACCTTCTCCGCGCCGCCGGCCGGCTGGGGACTGCGGTTCGACGTCCTGCTGGGCGAGCCGGACCGTGAGTCGTTGACCATTGCGTACGCCGAGGACGTCGGACACATCGCCCTGGACGGGCGGGTCGTCTGGGTGGTGATGACGGAGCTGCCCATCGACGGCACGTACGAGAAGGGCATCCGGAGCCTGGCCGAGGGCCTGGACGGTCAGGTCACCACCGCAACCTCACATCCCCGTGGCTGGGCCTGGGGCGTCGACGACGAGGATGGCGGCCCCGTGCTCGTCGACCTCGGCCCCATCGCCCCGGAGCACGGGTCGGCCGCGCAGTCCTGAGCTAACCGGGGCCCGTTACCGGGCACGGCTGGGCGCCGGCCGGCTCGGCGGCGTGATCCGGGCCCGCTCCTGCTCCGGGCGGCTCTCGATGTCGTCGAGCTGTTCCCGGATCGTCCCCCGCAGATCCCCGTAGTCCCGGAACGAGTAGTCGTTGAACAGGGTGTAGCCGGTCCACATCAGGTTGGCGCACACCCGTGCGGGCACCCGGCCCGTCGCCGCACCCATGCCGACCAGCGCCACCGAGCGGATGCTGCCCGGCTCCTTCTCGTTCTGCATGTGGATGGCCTGGAACGCGGCGGCGCACGCCAGCGCCACGTTCAGCGTCTCGCTCACGTTCTGCACCGACTGCACCATCGTCGGCGTCGAGATCAGGTACTTCGGGTTGGTCGCGCCGGACCGCACGCACACCGCGCTTCCCACCGGGAGAGATCCGGCGAACCCGTCGCGGATCGCCCGCTGGACGCGCAGCTGGATGCCCGCCCCGAGGTGCCGCTTGATGACCGCGTCGACGCCGCCGTCCATCCGCCCGCGGGAGTTGGTCGGGCTGGCCCACGCGTCGACGTGCTGGTCGACGATCGACTCCGTGCGGATCTCCACCTCGGGGGTGTCGGCGAACGCCGCCCGCCACTGCCGCACCACCTCCGCGTTGACATCCGCCAGGACCACCTTGAGCTGCGGCTTCACGAGATTGACGGTCATGACTGACTCCAGTCGCGGGAGAGGTGTGTCCAACGGCGACGAAGGTACCGCGTGGGGGTGACAGGAGTTTCTGTCGGAGGCGCGGGATAGTCTGCGGCGCCACGAAAGTCGGGGACACACAAGTCGTGCTCCCGGCGGCACGCGCCCCCGCCTGCCCGGGATCGGCTCTACCACGCCGTTGTACGGCGGAGAGGTGCCGCCGTCACACCGCCACGGCTCAATTCCCTCACTCAGTCACCCGTGCCGGCACCGGTACGGCCCGCCGATCCGGGAGCCCACCATGAGCGACGTCAACGCCCCCACGCCGCCCGACCCGAACGACCCGCTGGCTCTCGCCGACCTCTTCACCGGCAGCGGCGAGCCGTGGCTGCCGCTGCTGAAGCCGGTCGTCGAGGCGCAGCCAGCCGCGGCCACGTTCATCGGTCCGGGCCGGGGCCCGCACGTCGTACCCGTCCGGGAACTCACCTTCCAGGCGCTCAAACCCAACCCGCCGCACAAGTGGAAGGTCGTCGTCTTCGGGCAGAACCCGTACCCGCGGACCGAGAGCGCGACCGGCATCGCGATGTTCGACAACACGTTCCACGACTGGGCCGACAGCCAGTTCGGCCGGGTCGTCAGCATCCGCTGCATCATCAAGGCGGCGGCGATGTGGAAGCACGGCATCCCCAAGAAGACACCGATCGCCGCCATCCGCGCGCTGCTGAAGGAACACGACACCGTGCAACCGCCGGAGTGGTTCCAGGCGATGCTCACCCAGGGCGTACTGCTGCTCAACGCGGCACTCACCGCCAGCAGCGACGGCGGAATGGCCACCGACCAGCACACCGCGTTCTGGCGCCCGGTCGTCGAACGGCTCGTCGAGGAGATCCTGAAGTCCAAACAGGACGCAGACGAGCAGGACCGGGGCGTCGTGTTCGCCTGGTGGGGGGCGCACGCCCGGAGCCTGAAGAGCGTCGTACTCCGGATGCAGAAGAAGTACCCAGAGGTGCGGGTCCTGCACATCGACCATCCCAACCCCGCGGCGCAGGGCGACATCTTCTGCGACGGGAACCACTTCGCCGAGGTCAACAGCGCCCTCCGCGCCCTCGGCGCCGACGAGATCGACTGGCTGCCGGCGAAGGGCTGGTCCACGGTCACGGGTCAGGCCGCCGGGACGGACGCGGCGACCGCCGACCGGATGGGTGCGTTCATCGCGTCCACAATGGAGTTGCACCAGCTCTACCTCGAACGGCTCGCCAGCGTCAAGGACGAGGGGCTGGTCCTCCCCGCGATCACCGGCGTGTTCGACACGCCGCTCATGGACTTCCGTGAGGCGGTCGCCTCGGTGGCCAAGCTCCTGTCGGGTCTCGACTGGCACGTGACGCAGTCGTACCAGTTCGGGGAGAGGCAGGCGGCCGGCGGCACCGGCGGCCTGTCCGTCGACGAGGTCGCCGCGCTCTTCCTCTACACCTGCGAGTCGGCGTTCTACCGGCAGATCAACGCCGCCCTGCGCGACCCGGACCGCACCCGGATCGTGCCGTACCTGCCGTACCTGCGGCTGCTGTTCTCCGCCGTGTCGCGGCTCCCGGCCCGCACGGAGCCACTGTGGCGCGGGGTGTCGATGGACCTGCGGGCGCAGTACCCGGTCGGCCGGACCGTGACCTGGTGGGGCGTGTCCTCGTGCACATCGAAGCTCGGTGTGGCCCAGGCGTTCCTCGGTGGGCGCGGCAGGCGGACCCTCTTCGAGGTACGTCCGGTGCGGGCCGTGGGCATCAGCGGCTTCTCCGCGTTCACCGGCGAGGAGGAGTTCATCCTCGCCCCGGGCACGCAGCTCGCGGTGACCGACGTACGGGCTGAACGCGGCGGCCTGTGCACTGTGACGCTGACCGAGCTGGCCGAGCAGTCCCTGGTGGCCTGAGCC
>JBAUUM010000760.1:0-6317 GCA_049582705.1 Actinocatenispora sp. | reverse complement strand
GGGTACGGGACCGTCGACCGGCCGATCGGCGTGGTGGCCGCCGGCGAGCGCTGGCCGGACGGCGCGCTGCGGCCCTGCGTCGAGGACCTGCTCGGCGCCGCGGCCGTCCTGAACGGACTCACCCTGGCACCCGGCGAGCTGTCCCTGGAGGCCGCCACCACGCTCGCCGTACTGTCCACGGTCACCGACGTGTCCGCGGCCGTACGGGGCAGTGTGTCGGGCCGTGAGCTGGCCGCGCGGGGCTTCCAGTTCGACGTGGACATCGCCGCGGAACGCGACGTGAGCAGCGAGGTGCCGGTCCTGCGTTCCGGCGCCTTCGCGGGCGGACAGCACCCCGTCGTACGGTCCTGACCGGTCGCGGCACGCGACCTCGCCGGCTCTCCGGAGCACGACCGGTTCACGGCCCTCCGGAGCGGGAACGTCAGGCGGGTGGGGTCAGACGGGTGGGGTCAGACGGTCTGGGTCAGGCGGGTCGGGTCAGGCCGTGTCGGGTCAGCCGTCCAACCAGTCGACGCCGTCCTCACGGTCCAGCCGGGTCTCGTCCGCGCTGGGGCGGGCGCTGCGTGGCGGTTGCTGCTGCTGGCGCGGCGGCTGCTCCGCCTGCCAGGTCCGGGTGGGCTCGTTGATCCCGGGCCGGGGCTGACCGTAGGACTGCTGCCCGGACGACTGCGGTCCACCGTACTGGCCGGGCTGGCCGTAACCGCTCTCGTACGGCGCGCCGCCGCTGGTCGGGGCGCCACGCTCGGGCTGGCCGTAGCCGCCGCCGTAGGGAGCACCACCGCTGGTCGGCGAGCCGCCCTGGCCGTAACCGCTGTTGTACGGTGCCGCGCCGCTGGTCGGCGCCCCGCCCTCGGACTGGCCGTAGCCACCGCCGTACGGCGCTCCGCCGCTGGTCGGCGAGCCACCCTGGCCGTACCCACTGTTGTACGGCGCTCCGCCGCTGGTCGGTGGGCCGCCCTGGGGCTGACCGTAGCCACCGTGGCCGGACGGGCCGCTGGTCGGGGCACCGGACGCGGGTCCGCTGGTGGGCGCGGCGCCGCTGGTCGGGCCGGACCGGCCGTACATCGTGCCCTCGTAGCCGGACGGGGCGGGACGGTCGGACTGCTGCCAGGGCTGGGTCGACTCGCCGTACCGGGGCTGCTCGGGCTGGCCGTACTGGCTCGGCTCGGGCTGGCCGTACTGGCTCGGTGCGCCGCCGGAGGTGGGCGGCACCGAGACCGGCCGGGTCGTGTCCGCCCCGCCCGCCTGCCAGCTGCGGGTGGCCTCGTCGTAACGCTGACCGCCGCCGTACTGCTGGGTCTCGCCCCCGTACTGCTGGGTGGCCCCGCCGTACTGCTGGGTCTCGCCGCCGTAGGGCTGGCTGGCGTTGCCCGCGCTGTAGTTGTTCGTGCCGTAGTTGCGGGCGAAGTTGTCGTAGTCGTCGTACTGGTCGCGGACCAGCGGACCGTCGTGCACCATCGTGGGCGAGTCGCCGCCGTGCACCGGGCTCATCACCGACGTGTGCTGCGCTCCCTGCGCCGGGTAGCCGGTCGGGCCGCCGCGGTCGAACGGCGCCAGCGCGCTCTCCCCGCCGGGACCGTCGTCCTCGTCGTCGTCCTTCTTCTTCAGCAGCATCACGATGGCGACGGCACCGCCGATGACCAGCAGGATGCCCAGGATGATCAACAGCCAGGTGATGGCGCCGAGGCCGCCGGAGTCCGAGTCACTGGCCTCGGTGGGTGTGGCGTGCACGGTCGGACTCGCCGCCGCGGTGGTCTCCTTCGGCTTCGCCGTCGCCGCCAGGGTCAGCCCGTTGAAGCTCAGGGGTTGACCGGCGGTGCCCGTCTGGGACTTGCTGAAGACCTTGTAGCCCTTGGCCTTGACGGTGACCGTGATGTTGCCGGGGGCGAGCGTCTGGTTCTGCGTCGGCGACCACAGGAACTCGCCGCTGTCGTCGGTCGTGACGCGCTGGCTCCCGCCGGAGGCGTCGGAGATGGTGACCGACGCCTTCGAGACCGGCGAGCCGTCCTTGTCGGACGTCACGTTGCCGGAGACCTGCCCGACCGAGTCCGGCTTGTCGTTGCTCAACGTCATCGTGTACCCGGCGGCCACCGGCTGCGCGCCGGCCGCGGCGGCCTGGACCTGGCCCTGACCGTTCTGCGAGTCGCCGGGCCCGATGTCGCTCTGCTGCGGCGGCGCGACCCGGATGTACACGGCCTTGGCCGAGCGTCCGTCCAGGTCACCGAGCGGACAGGTCATCGTCCCGTCGCCGGCCACGCAGTTCGGCGCGTTCTGGATGGTCACGCCCTTGTCCATCAGCGGGACCGCGATCGTCACCTGGGCGCCGGCCGCCGGCTCGGTGCTGGTGACGTTGATGCTGATGGTGCGCGCCTGGCCGCCGACCTTGAGATCGACGTTCGACGGGCTGGCGGTCACCGTGAGGGTGGGGGCCGCGTACGCTGGGCTCGCGCCGACGACCGCCGCGACGAGAGGCAGAACGGCCAGCGCCACGAGCCCTGCCAGGCCGCGACGCACGCGTGTGCGCGCTGGCGTTGCCATCTCCACCGCCTCCGGTGCGTGTCACTCGACGATTGCGTGTCACTTGCACGATGAGGTGCACCATATCGCCAGGGCGCACCCGACCTACCTCGCGACCGGGTCGGTCCGCTCAGCGCGCGACCATCGTTGACCAAGTCGTGATACTGCGACACCCCCCGCGGGTGTGGTACATCCAACCGACGGAACTATGCCCTGTCGGACGGCACGTTGGCCAACCGGCTGTCGCCCGAGTTGCGGATCTCTCCTCCCCCGGTCGAGCCGCCGGCCCGTACGCGCACGTCCATGGTGACGGTATCTTCCTGCCGTGTCCCCTCGTACCCCCGCCCGAGCCCCGGACCCCGCCGCGGTGCAGGCCGCCGTCGCGGAGCTGGACGCCGGCCGGGACCCGGCTCCGGGCCTGCTCCGGGACGCCACCCGGATCCTGCTCGGCCGCCTCGCGGAGCGCGCACCGGGCCGCTCGGTGGAGGTACGGGTGCCGCCGTACGGGGCGGTGCAGTGCGTGCCCGGCCCGCGACACACCCGGGGAACCCCACCGAACGTGGTGGAGACCGACGCGCTGACCTGGCTCCGCCTCGCCACCGGCCGGTTGAGCTGGGCGGACGCCGTCGACACCGGCGCGGTACGGGCCAGCGGCAGCCGGGCCGATCTCACCGGCTACCTGCCGGTGCGGCCGTAGACCCGGGTCGGCGCCGACGCGCCCGGCGTACCCGCGGGTCCGCACCGGACATAGTCGGTGATCAGGACGAACGTGCCGGGCGCCGACAATGGGCCAGCGCGTGACGTCTCGGTGTCATCACAGATGCCTCGCGTACACTTGCCCGCGACAGCTTTCACCCTGCTTGCGAGGAGCGGCAGTGCCCCGAGGCGACGGGCTGCTGAGCCATGACCTCGACCCGCAGACACCGGGACCGCAGGACGCGTGTGGCGTGTTCGGCGTCTGGGCACCGGGCGAAGAGGTGGCCAAACTTACATTCTTCGGACTCTACGCATTGCAGCACCGCGGCCAGGAGGCCGCCGGCATCGCGGTCAGCGACGGTTCGCGGGTCGTGGTGTACAAGGACCTGGGCCTGGTCTCCCAGGTCTTCGACGAGGCGTCCCTGGCCAGCCTGCGCGGACACATCGCGGTCGGGCACTGCCGGTACTCCACCACCGGCGGGTCCAACTGGACCAACGCCCAGCCGACCCTGCGGTCCACCAGTTCGGGCACCACGATCGCGCTGGCGCACAACGGCAACCTGGTCAACACCGTCGACCTCGCCCGACAGGTCGACGAGCTGGGCCTCGACGCCGGGGCCACCACCGACACCACGCTGGTGACGACCCTGCTGTCCGCCCGGCCCGACCTGTCCGTCGAGGCGGCCGCCCTGCAACTGCTCCCCGAGCTGCGCGGCGCCTTCAGCTTCGTGTTCTGCGACGACGACACGCTGTACGCGGCGCGCGACCCGCAGGGTGTGCGGCCGCTCGTCCTCGGCCGGCTGGAGCGCGGCTGGGTGGTCGCGTCCGAGACGGCCGCGCTGGACATCGTCGGCGCCTCGGTGGTCCGTGAGGTCGAACCCGGCGAACTACTGGCGATCGACGAGCACGGGCTGCGCAGCGAACGCTTCGCCGCGCCGAAACCGGCCGGCTGCCTCTTCGAGTACGTGTACCTGGCCCGCCCGGACACCACGATCGCCGGCCGCAACGTGTACGCGACGCGGGTCGAGATCGGCCGCCGGCTCGCCCGGGAACACCCGGTCGAGGCGGACCTGGTCATCCCGAGCCCCGAGTCGGGCACACCGGCCGCCATCGGATACGCGGACGAGTCCGGCATCTCGTACGGCATGGGCCTGGTCAAGAACGCGTACGTCGGCCGCACCTTCATCCAGCCGTCCCAGACGATCCGGCAGCTCGGCATCCGGCTCAAGCTGAACCCGCTGCGGGAACAGATCCGGGGCAAGCGGGTCGTGGTCGTCGACGACTCGATCGTGCGCGGCAACACCCAGCGGGCCATCGTCCGGATGATGCGCGAGGCCGGCGCCCTGGAGGTGCATGTCCGCATCGCGTCCCCGCCGGTGAAGTGGCCGTGCTTCTACGGGATCGACTTCGCCACCCGGGCCGAACTGCTCGCCAACGGGCTCAACCTGGACGGGATCCGGCGGTCGGTGGGCGCCGACTCGCTCGGATACGTCTCCCTCGACAACCTGATCGCGGCGAGCGAACAGCCCCGCAACCGGCTGTGCCGTGCCTGCTTCGACGGGGAGTACCCGGTGGAGCTGCCGGCCGACACGCTGGTCGGCAAGCACGTGCTGGAGGGCATCGGCCGGCGGGCCGACGCCACGCCGACCGGCCGGGGCACCGCGCCGCAGCAGGCGGCCGGGGGCGGATCCGACCGCAGCACACAGACATCGGACACGACGGCTCCTGAGCCGGTGTCGACCAGTCCGGGGGGTTCGGACGCCCTGCGGCGTCCGTGACGTTGTAGGCGACCTCGCCTACTTGAGGGGAGTACCGGTGACCCAGCTGACCCAGCCCGCTGGCGCGAGCGAACCGAACGGTGCGAGCGCGGCGGAGGGCGGTCGCCGAGCGGGCAAGGTGCCGTGGTCCAGCACGTCCGGGCGGCCGCGGAAGCGGGGAACGAACTACGCCGAGGCCGGCGTCAACATCGAAGCCGGCGAACAGGCGGTGGAGATGATGAAGAGCAAGGTCCACAAGACGTTCCGGCCCGAGGTGGTCGGCGGCATCGGTGGCTTCGCCGGCCTCTTCGCGTTGGACACCGAGAAGTACCGGAAGCCCCTGCTGGCCTCCTCGACCGACGGCGTCGGCACCAAGCTGGTGATCGCGCAGCAGATGGGCATCCATGACACCGTCGGCGTCGACCTGGTCGCGATGGTGGTGGACGACCTGGTGGTGTGCGGCGCCGAGCCGCTGTTCCTGCAGGACTACGTCGCCTGCGGCGAGGTCGTCCCGGAACGCATCGTGGAGATCGTCGCCGGCATCGCCGACGGCTGCCGGTACGCGGGCTGCTCCCTGGTCGGCGGCGAGGTCGCCGAGCATCCGGGCATGCTGCGACCCGACGAGTACGACATCTCCGGCACCGGCATCGGGGTCGTCGAGGCCGACAAGGTGCTCGGTGGCGACCGGGTCCAGCTCGGCGACACGCTCATCGCCCTCGGCTCGTCGGGCCTGCACTCCAACGGGTACTCATTGGTCCGGCACGTACTGCTCGGCGCCGGTCGGATGAAGCTCGACACCGTCATCGACGACCTGGGCAGTCAGCGGACCCTCGGCGAGGAACTGCTCGTGCCGACCCGGATCTACGCGCAGGACTGCCTCGCGCTGATCCAGGAGTGCGACGTACACGCGTTCGCGCACATCACCGGGGGCGGCATCCCCGGCAACCTGGTCCGGTCACTGCCCGAGCATCTGGACGCCATCGTGGACCGGTCCAGCTGGCGTCCGCAGCCCGTGTTCGACCTGGTGGCGACGAAGGGGCGGATCGACTCCGACGAGATGGAGCGCACCTTCAATCAGGGGGTGGGGATGATTGCCATCGTGGGGCCGGCGGATGTCGACCGGGCGATCTCGTTGCTGGCGGCGCATGAGGTGGATGCGTGGGTGCTCGGGGAGATCATCGAGGGTAGTGGGCATGTGCAGATGTTGGGGTCGCATACGCGGGGTTAGGTTGGGGCCGGTTCGCGCCGGCGGGCGCGTTCGCGGCGCTTCGCGCCGTTGATGGCGAGAAGAGGGCTCCGCCCTCCTCTCGCGCTCTCCACCCGGTCGGGGGCAGAGCCCCCGACACC
>JBAUUM010000759.1:0-4051 GCA_049582705.1 Actinocatenispora sp. | reverse complement strand
GACCGGCTGGTCCGGGCCCGCGCCATGCTCCAGCTGGGCCGGGCCGGCGACGCTTGCCGGGAGGCCGAGGACGTCGCGCGCACCGCGATCAGCGACCAGGTGCGCATCAACAGCCTGATGCTGGCCGGCGACGCGTACCGCACGCTGGGCCACCGGGAGGACGCCCGGTCCTCGTGGCGGTCCGCGTTGCAGGGCGCGGAGAGCGCACACCTGCCGCGCCAGCACGCCGACGCGCTCTGCAAGCTCGGCATGAGCGACTACCTGTCCGGCCGGTTCACCGAGGCGGAGGCGCAGATAGCCGAGGCGTACCGGGTGTCAGCGGAGGCAGGAGACAAGCGCAACCAGGCGTGGGCGCTGCAGCACCTCGCCTGGGTGTCCACCAGTCGCGGCGACTTCGCCGCCGCCGACGGTGCGCTGGGCCGGGCGGCCAAGCTGTTCGCCGAGCTGGACGACGACACCGGCCGCACCTGGGTACGCGGCACCACCGCGTTCGGGCGGATGCTGGCCGGCCGGTTGACCGAGGCGAACGGCCTGGCCCGGGCGTTCCTGCCGTTCGGGGAGCGGGTCGGGGACACCTGGGCCGTCGGCACGCTGCGCAGCGTCGCCGCGTTCGCGTCCGCCGAGCTGGGCAACCTGACCGAGGCGGCCCGGTACGCGGACCGCGCGTACCAGGACTTCGAGGTGATGGGCGAGGACTGGGGCCGCGGCCTGGCTCTCATCGCCCGCGCCATGGTCGCCCGGGGCACCGACGACGTGGACCGCGCCATCGACCTGCTCACCGAGGCGGAACGGTTCGGCGAGAAGATCAGTCATCCGCTGCTGGTGGGCATGTCCCGGACCATCCGCGGCTTCTGCCAGCTGGACCGGTGCGACCCGCGGGCCGCGGAACGTGACGCCCGCGCGACGCTCGAACTGGTCGAGCCGTTCGACGTGGTGGACGTCGCCCGGGTCGGCCCGACCGTACTGCTGGCCGAGTCGTACCGGGCGCAGGGCGACGTGCCCTCCGCGCTGCGGCTGCTCGACGAGGTGGACGCGACCTCGCAGCAGCCGGGGCTGCTGCTGTCCCGGCGGCAGGCCGGCGCGGCGCACGCCATGACGCTGCTGTGCGCGGGCCGAGCCGAGGACGCGGTGGCCCGGGCGCGGCTCGCCGTACGGGCACGGGCCGAGGACGTACGCAGCACGGTCCTCGCGTACGTGGTGCTGGCGCGTACGCTCCAGGCCACCGGTGCGTGCGAGGAGGCGCGGCGGGTGGCCGAGCAGGCCGTGGACGCCGCGTACGCGACGGAGCAGACCGCGGACCGGGCCAGGGCCGACGCGCTGCTCGCGGACCTCACCGGCACCGGCTGACCGGCGCCCAGATCACCACTTGGCAACGGACGTGCCCGGTCTGCCGGACCTGACGGATCGGCGACACAGACATGTCGGTCGGCGGGCGTAGTCTCGGTATATCCGAGGAATGTTCGCACCGCCCTGTTTCCAGCATCGTGGCCGGGAGGAGACCCAACGTCCGTGAAGTCCGTGGTCGCGACAGGAGATGAGGCCGTGGCGGTGCCCGGCCTCCGCGACCTGGTGCCGATCGCGCAGGGCGGATACTCCACGGTCTACCGGGCGGTGCAGGTGTCCATCGGCCGTGAGGTCGCGGTCAAGGTCGACAACGGCACGCTCGACACGGAGCTGGACCGTCGCCGGTTCCACTACGAGGCGCATGCCACCGGCCGGATGTCCGGGCACCCGCACGTCATCGACCTGTTCGACGCCGGGGTCAGCCACACCGGCCACCCGTACCTGGTGATGGAGCTGTGCCGGGGCTCGTTCACCGAGCGGGTGGGCCGGATCCCGTTGGACGAGGTCTGCGGGATCGGCGTGCGGATCGCCGACGCGCTGGCCGCCGCGCACGCCGCGGGCGTGCTGCACCGGGACGTGAAGCCGGGCAACATCCTGTGCACCCGGTTCGACACCCCGGTGCTGGCCGACTTCGGCCTGGCGGTGCTGCTCGACCAGCGCGACGGTCGGGAGGCGCTCGACCCGCTCACCCCGGCGTACGCGCCGCCGGAGTCCGTCGATCTGGCGAACCCGTCCCCGACCGGCGACGTCTACTCGCTGGCGGCCACGCTCTACGCGCTGTCCGCGGGTCACCCGCCGCGGCTGCCCGCGACCGGCGTGCCCACCACGGCGGCGCTGATGGAGCTCTACCAGATGCCGGTGCCGGACCTGCCGGACGCGTCGCCGGGTCTTCTCGACGCGCTGCGCCGCGCCCTCGACACCGATCCCGAGGGACGGCCGACGGCGGCGGAGTTCCGGGACCTGCTGGCGGAGGTCCACTCCGGCGGCCCGGATCCCGCCTGGGCATGACGGCATTCCCGCCTGGGCGTGACGGCACGGCTTAGCCCGGGAGGCACGGCTTAGCCCGGGAGGCACGGCTAAGCCCGGGAGGCGATGCCTCCCGGGCTGGGTAGCGGGGTGCGGCCGGACCGGCCCCGCGGTCAGCGCGCCCGGCGGGCCAGGCGCTCGGGGTCGAGGATGATGACGCTCTTGCCGTCCAGCCGCAGCCAGCCACGGGACGCGAAGTCGGCGAGCGCCTTGTTCACGGTCTCCCGGGACGCGCCGACCAGCTGGGCCAGCTCCTCCTGGGTGAGGTCGTGGGTGACCCGCAGGACGCCGCCGTCGCGGGTGCCGAACCGGCCGGCCATCTGCAGCAGGTTCTTCGCGACCCGGCCGGGTACGTCGGTGAAGATCAGGTCGGCCAGCGCGTCGTTCGTCCGGCGCAGTCTGCGGGCGAGCACCCGCAGCAGCTGCTCGGCGATCTCCGGGCGGTTGGTCAGCCACGGCCGCAGCGCGGCCTTGCGGAGCCGGGCCAGCCGCAGGTCGGTGACGGCGGTGGCGGTCGCGGTCCGCGGGCCCGGGTCGAACAGCGACAGCTCGCCCATCATGTCGCTCGGTCCCATGATCGCGATCAGGTTCTGTCGACCATCGGCGGCGCGTCGGCCCAGCTTCACCTTGCCGGACAGCACGATGTACAGGCTGTCCCCCGGCTCACCTTCGGTGAAGACGACGTCACCCTTGCGGATTTCGATCGTCTCCAGTTCCTTGCCCAGCGCTTCCGCGGCCTCCGGGTCGACGCCCTGGAACAGGCCAGCTCGAGACAGTACATCTTCCATCGCGCACCTCCACCTCGCAGCCGGCGCTGCGCGGCTGAGTCTAGGCGTACCAACCCCGCACAGGTCACGCAGCGTCGACAAGCCGACAGGTCATGGTCGCCGGTCCAGGTTGTGCCCTCGCCGGTGTACCACCGATCTTGCCGTATCACCAGTACCTGCGGTGAGCGGGGCTGGCCTGCGCCGATGTCCGCTCCGGCAGGATGTCCGCATGGACCCCCGGCTCGCCCACCGTACCGAGGCAGGATATCCCGTTCCGGTGCTCGTATGGCGATTTGACCACCCCAGGATCGCCATCTGCAGCGGCCCGCTCGGGGGCGGGATCGGTGTACGTGACTGGTTACTGAACGCAACCGTGCCGCTGGACTACGCGCGGCGCGACCCGGACGTACACCTGACCGAGATCGCCGCGGCGCTCGACCTGCCCGGTACCGGGGCGGGCCTGCTGACCGCCGTGGATGTCACCCGGCACGCCGTCTCGGTCGACGGCGGGGTCGGGGCCACCGCCACCGTCGGCCTGAGCAGTCCGGCCTGGGCCGCCGCGCCGGACGGTCACTTCCGCCGGGAACTTCCCGCGCGGCACGGTCGCCCGACCGGGTTCGACGACTACCAGCTCGTCGAGTACCGGCCCGGCACGATCAACATCGCGGTGGCCGTGCCGGTACGGCTCGGTCCGGCGGCACTGGTCAACGCGGTCGTCACGGCGACCGAGGCGAAGTCCCAGGCGCTCGCCGAACTCGGCGTCGCGGCCACCGGTACGGCCAGCGACGCGGTCTGCGTGCACTGCCCGGCCGACGGGACCGCCGAACCGTACGCGGGGCCACGCTCCACCTGGGGCGCCCGGCTGGCCCGGGCCGTGCACGCCGCGGTCCTCGCCGGCACCCGCAACTGGCTGG
>JBAUUM010000758.1:0-22201 GCA_049582705.1 Actinocatenispora sp. | reverse complement strand
GTGACCAGGATGTTCCAGGTGAAGATCGGCATCCGGAACATGGTCATGCCGGGCGCCCGGAGCGTCAGGATCGTGGTGACCATGTTGACGCCACCGAGGATGGTGCCCAGACCGGAGATCATCAGGCCGACGATCCACAGGTCGGCGCCGACGCCGGGCGAGTTCACCGCGTCGGCGAGCGGCTGGTAGGCGAACCAGCCGAAGTCCGCGGCGCCGCCCGGGGTGACGAACCCGGCGACCACCAGGATTCCGCCGAACAGGTAGAGCCAGTACGCGAACGCGTTGAGTCGCGGGAAGCTCACGTCCGGTGCACCGATCTGCAGCGGCACGATGTAGTTCGCGAACGCGAACAGGATCGGCGTCGCGAACAGCAGCAGCATGATCGTGCCGTGCATGGTGAACAGCTGGTTGAACTGCTCCGGCGCCAGGAACTGCATCCCGGGCCGGGCCAGCTCCGCGCGCATCAGCAGCGCCATGAACCCGCCCACCAGGAAGAACGCGAAGGCGGTGACCATGTACATGATCCCGATCTGCTTCGCGTCGGTGGTGCGCAGCGTCCGTGCCAGCCACGATCCCTTGGGCGCGTCGTGCACGGGCCACGGCCGCGACACGATCGGCTTCGGCGCGACCGTGTCGGAGGTGACCGGCCTGGGAGCGACGGTGGTCACGAATGCCCTCCTGGGGGAGATTGCCAGTGGTACGGAGCCCGGGTCACCCACTCGCACCACTGACCGCGACTCGGAGACCCTGGGCGGCCCGGACACCTGCCCAGGCCGCACCTCAGGGGCAGGATAGTCCCCCGGGCGGTGCCCTCAGGCGGAGGGTCAGCGGTGAGTGCGGTTGCCGACCGGTCGGTCAGTGGATGCCGAGACTCTCCCGGCTCGCCGGGGCGATCAGCAGGGCGGCGGTCCCCAGCCCGAGCGCGATGACCAGTACGCCCGCCCACGCGACACCACCGGTGATCATGAAGTAGCCGACCGGAAGCAACATGAGCTGCAGCACGATGGCCGGCCCGCGCGCCCAGCTGCGGCCCTGCGCCAGCCACCAACCGAGCGATCCCAGTAGTACGGCGAGAACCACCGCGATGACCGCCTCCGTGATGCTGGCGCCACGCTCGGTGGGATGCCCGACCAGCGACGCGACCGCCAGCCAGATCCCCAGTGCGAGCAGGGCCACACCCTGCGCCCAGAGCAGTCCGATGGCGGTCTTGAGGGTGCTGGGCAGGGGCCCCCGCTCCGGTTCGCTCACCCGTCCAGCGTACTGACGGCGCCGACGCCCGACCGTCCGGCGCCGCCCCCGGGACACGTACCGGGCGGGACAGGACGGGCACTCCGATACATTGGCCGCCATGCGTGCGCTGCTGGTGGTCAATCCCAACGCCACCACGACCACCGAACGCAGCCGGGACATCCTGGCCCGGGCGCTGGCCAGTGAGGTCGATCTGGAACTCGGGTACACCCAGCGGCGCAACCACGCGGCGCAGCTCGCCCGGGAGGCCGCGGAGGCCGGCGTCGACGTCGTGGTGACCCTCGGCGGTGACGGCACCGTCAACGAGGTCGTCAACGGCCTGCTGGCCAAGGGACCCGGCCCGGACGTGCCCGCGCTGGCGGTGGTGCCGGGTGGATCGACCAACGTGTTCGCCCGCGCCCTCGGGCTGCCGGCGGACTGGGTCGAGGGCACCAGCGTGATCCTGGAGGCGTTGCGGGAACGGCGGACCCGGACGATCGGGCTCGGTCAGGCCGACGACCGCTGGTTCACCTTCTCGGCCGGGCTGGGCCTGGACGCCGAGACGATCCGGCGGGTGGAGCGGGCCCGCACGCGCGGCCGCACCGCATCCCGCGGCCTGTTCATCCGGTCCGCCGTCACCCAGTACCTGATCGGTACGGACCGTCGCAGCGCACCGATCACGCTGACCATGCCGGACGGCGGTACGGAGCTCGGACTGGCCACGGTCATCGTGCAGAACACGGCACCGTGGACGTTCTTCGGAACACGCTCCGTGAACCCCTGCCCGGCCGCCTCGTTCGACACCGGGCTCGATCTGCTCGCGCTGCGTGGTCTTGGACTCGGAACTACGGTGCGTACCGCCCAACAGATCCTGTCCACCCGTCCTGACCCGCGGGGAAAGCGTGTCCTGGGCCTACATGATCTCTCCCAGTTCACTCTGAGTTCCCTGATACCCCTGGCGTTTCACGTCGACGGTGACTACGTTTACGACCGGGACGAAATCACGTTTCGCTCCGCGCCGGAGGCATTGCGCGTAGTCTGCTGACGGTGAGACGCGTGCACGTGGGACATATGCGTGCAGAACCAACCGACAGTGCGTAGTCACTCGCTGTGGATAAGCTTCACAGAGTCGCCGAATCAGGGCGGGTAAATCCGGATATTGAAGTCCAAACGTGCGGTGACGTGACTCACCGCATTCGACTTTCTTCCGACACCCTCTTGACATTGCGTGAGTTCGTGAAAGTATTCACAAGCGGACGTGATACGCCTGTCGTCGCGCGCCGGGGGCGGCGCGCGAGACGCACAAACAAGCCACCAGTAAGCAATTAGTGACCGAGGAGTGTTCCCTCATGGACTGGCGCCACCATGCCGTCTGCCGCGACGAGGACCCGGAGCTTTTCTTCCCCATCGGCACCTCCGGGCCGGCCCTGCTGCAGGTAGAGCAGGCCAAAACGGTCTGCCGGCGTTGCCCTGTCTCGGAGTCCTGCCTGCAGTGGGCGTTGGAGTCCGGCCAGGATGCCGGCGTGTGGGGCGGTATGAGCGAGGACGAGCGGCGTTCGCTGAAGCGTCGTCGTGGCCTGCAGGTGCAGGCTCGCACCGCCTGACACTCGTTTCACCGAACACCTGAACAGATTCTCACGACGCCCCGGGCCGATGGCCTGGGGCGTCGTGTATCCCCGGAAGATCCGGGATGCCCGGCGACGCAAGGCATTCGGGCGCGGACCGACACATCCGTACCAGGGCCGGGACAGCCGGCCGCGAGCTTCGCCGTTCTTGTCGGACATGGTGTCCGTCGCCCACGGCGTACCGGATGCGTCACGCATGACCCGCACGGCGCCGCCGGGACGGCCGGACCCGCGCGCCGTCACGACATCGCAGCCTGATCGTTACGCCCCATGGATCCGTTGCCCGACAAGGGTGCTGGTCCACCGCGCGTCTCACGCTCGCCGGTAGTCACGCATTCTTCAGCTCGGTCGCGGTCCGCCCCCGGATCGCGATCCGGGTTGGTCCCGTCACGCCCAGGGAGGCACCCACGACTCGTCAGGAGACCAGCATCGGCAGCCGGATCCCTTGCGCAGCAGGGATCTCGTCGAGCCCGAAGGTACTGTCCACCGAACGGCACGCGTCGTACCGGTCCAGGGTGATGCCTGCCACCGACGCGGTGGCGGCGAACGGCTCGGTCACCGGAACCGCACCGGCGGCGCGGGCGGCCAGCACGATCCTGTCGTGCAGCAGCCCGGGCGCCAGGAAGTACGACGCCACGGCGATCCGCCGGACACCGGCGGATCGCAGTCGCCCGATCGCCGCCGGCACGTCGGGGCCGGGTCCCGCCGCGTAACCCGGTACGCACGGCACCCCGTACCGCATGCCGAGGCGGCGTGCCATCGCGTCGATCGTGGCGCGGGCCCGCACGTCGCGGGTGCCGGCCGCACCGAGCACCAGACCATCCACATCGGACACTCCGGCCCCGACCAGCCCGGCGTCGAGCGCGTCGAGCAGCCGCTCGTCCGGACCGAGCAGATGACCGGACATCAACCGGACGCCCACCGGCAGCTCGTCGCGCGCGGCGGCCAGTACCGCCGGGACGTCGACCGTGCCGTGGTAGGCGGCGGTGAGCAGCAACGGCACGGTCACCAGGTCGGTCGCGCCGTCGGCCAGCATCGACCGGAACACCTCCGCCGGCCGTCGACCGAGGTGCTCCAGGTACGCGGCGGCCACCCGCAGCCCGGGCCGGGCCGCCACGATCCGGCGCACCAGCGCCTCGATCGCGGCGGCCGAGCGCGGATCACGGCTGCCGTGCGCGAGCAGTACGAGTGCGCTGCTCACGCGTGGATCCCGCATTCCATCTTGTCGAACATCGGCCAGCGCCCGGAGCGGGGATCCTCGCCCGGCCGGGTGCGCCGCGTGCACGGCCAGCAGCCGACGGACGCGTACCCCTGCTGGAGCAGCTCGTTGACCGGGACGTGGTGCCGCGCGATGTAGGCGTCCACGTCGGCCTGGGTCCAGGCCGCGATCGGCGCCACCTTGACCATGCCGCGGTTGACGTCGAAGTCGACGACCTTCGTGTTGCGCCGGGCCGGCGTCTCGTCCCGGCGCAGACCCGTCGCCCAGGCCTGGTACGGCTCGAGCGCCCGGGCCAGCGGTTCGACCTTGCGCAGCGCGCAGCACGAGTCCGGGTCGCGGGCGAACAGCCGTGGGCCGTGCTCGGCGTCCTGCCGCCCGACGGTCAGCTCCGGCCGGATCGAGTGGACGTTGACGTTCATGTCCCGCGACACCCGGTCCCGCACGTCCAGCGTCTCGGTGAAGTGCAGGCCGGTGTCCAGGAAGATCACGTCGACGCCCGGAATGACCCGGGACACCACGTGGACGAGTACCGCATCGGCGAACGAGGACGTGACACAGAACCGCGGGCCGAACGTGTCCGCGGCCCAGTTGACGATCTCCTCCGCCGGCGCTCCCTCCAGTTCGGTGCCGGCGCGGGTGGCCAGCTCCCGCAGTTGTTCGGGGGCCAGCCCGGTCGTGGCGCTCATCTGGTCACCTCCACGTTTCCGTCAGGTGCGAGCAGGCCGACGAAGGACACCGCGAAGACCCGCAGGCACTCGCGGCACTCCCACTGGCCGTGGGCGTTCTCATGTGGACGAAGGTTCTCGCTGGCGCAGTACGGGCAGTGATAGGGAACGACACGTTCGGTCATTTGAGGTCCTCCTCCACCGCGCGGACGACCCACTGGGCGAACCTCTCGTCGGGCTTGCGCTGCTCGAGGTACCGCCGGGTCAGTCGCTCCACGTAGTCGGCCAGATCGGCCGCGGTCACCTTGAGGCCGCGCAGCTTGCGGCCGAACCCGGTGTCGAGCCCCAGGCCACCACCGAGGTGCACCTGGAAGCCGGGCACCTGCTTGCCGTCGGCGTCGAGCATCAGCTGGCCCTTGAGCCCGATGTCCGCGACCTGGGTACGGGCGCACGCGTTCGGACAGCCGTTGACGTGCACCGTGATCGGGGTGTCCAGCTCCGGCACCCGACGCTCCAGCTCGGCGACCAGGTCCGTCGTCAGCGCCTTGGTCTCGACGATCGCCAGCTTGCAGAACTCGATGCCGGTGCAGGCGAGCGCGCCACGGCGCCAGCCCGACGGCTCCGCGGACAGGCCCAGCTCGTCGAGGTCGGCCACGAGGCCCTCGACCTCGGACTCCGCCACGTCCAGGACCAGCAGCTTCTGGTACGGGGTGGTGCGTACCCGACCCGAGCCGTGCGCCTCGACCACGTCCGCGAGCCGGCCGAGCAGCTCACCCGAGACCCGGCCCACGACCGGGCTGACCCCGATGAAGTACCGGCCGTCGGCCTGCTTGTGCACGCCGATGTGGTCGATCGGTACGGTCGCCTCCGGGGCGGGCCCCGAGTGCAGTGGCCGCTTCAGGTACTCGGTCTCCAGCACCTCGCGGAACTTCTCCACGCCCCAGTCGGCCAGCAGGAACTTCAACCGTGCCCTGGTGCGCATCCGCCGGTACCCGTAGTCACGGAAGATGCTGGTCACGCCCCACCAGACGGCGGGTACGTCGTCCAGCGGCACCCAGACGCCGAGCCGCTTGGCCAGCATCGGGTTGGTGGACAGGCCACCGCCCACCCACACGTCGAAGCCCGGCCCGTGCTCCGGGTGGTGCACACCGAGGAACGCGATGTCGTTCGCCTCGTACGGGGTGTCGGGCAGCCACGACAGGGTCGTCTTGTACTTGCGCGGCAGGTTGGAGAACTCCTTGCTGCCGATGTAGCGCTCGGAGATCTCACGCAGCGCCGGGGTCGCGTCGACGACCTCCTCGGCGTGGATGCCGGCCACGGGGCTGCCCAGGATCACCCGCGGCACGTCGCCGCAGGCCTCCTGGGTGCTCAGGCCGACCGATTCGAGCCGGCGCCAGATCTCCGGTACGTCCTCGATCCGGATCCAGTGCAGCTGGATGTTCTGCCGGTCGGTCAGGTCGGCGGTGTCCCGGCCGAACTCCGACGAGATGCCGGCGATGGTGCGCAACTGCTCCAGGTCGAGCTGTCCGGAGTCGACCCGGACCCGGAGCATGAAGTAGCGGTCCTCCAGCTCCTCCGGTTCCAGGATGGCGGTGCGACCGCCGTCGATACCGGGCCGACGCTGCGTGTACAGCCCCCACCAGCGGAACCGGCCGCGCATGTCGGCCGGGTCGATGGAGTCGAATCCCCGCACCGAGTAGATGTTCTCGATCCGGGTCCGCACGTTGAGCCCGTCGTCGTCCTTCTTCTGCTGTTCGTTGCCGTTGAGGGGCTCCCGGTGGCCGAGCGCCCACTGGCCCTGGCCACGGGGCCGGGCCGGTGGTCGGGAACTGCGGGAGGACGTGGGTGCGGTGACCGCCATGGCGTGTCCTTTCCGGCGTGAATCGTCCGGTCGGGGGGCACGCACGCCGCACCGCACGATCCTCGGATGACCGGAAGACAGCGGTGTCGGACGGAAGCCGGAGAAGAGTGGCCGGCGCGACGAGCGAACCTGGAACGGTTACGGGCGTCAGACAACCGGGCAACAGATGGCGCTGTGCACACGGCAGTGATCGACGTGACGTCGAATCACCAGTCGGCGCTGCACAGCCGCAGTCATGCACCCAGGTTCGCACGCAATCCCGGTCGATGCCAGAGCGCAGTGACTTCTGTCTCAGAAGGAGAGACGAGTGATGGGACGGGCAGGCCGTCCGGAGCGCCCAAGGAGCGCCCGCTCCGCCCGAACGACCAGGTCAGCGGCGGGGTAGCGGCACCGCCAGGACCGCCTCCGTGCCGCACACGGCGCGGGGCCGCAGTTCGATCGTGCCGCGCAGTTCGCCGGTGACCAGGGTGCGGACGATCTGCAGCCCCAGCCGGTCGCTGTGGTCGAGATCGAAACCCTCCGGAAGTCCACCACCACTGTCGGCAACCATCACGTGCAGCTCGCGCTTCTGCCGCCGGGCCGCGACGACCACCTCGCCGGACGCACCCGGCGGGTACGCGTGCTCGGCGGCGTTCTGCAGCAGCTCACCCAGCACCATCACCAGCGGCGTGGCGACCTCCGCCGGCAGGACACCGAAGCTGCCCTCCCGGCGCATCACCACCTTCGACTCGGCCGAGGCCACCTCGCCGGCCATCGACGCGACCCGGTCCACGATCGTGTCGAACTCCACCGCCTCGTCGGAGGTGAACGAGAGCGTCTCGTGCACCAGCGCGATCGAGGCGACCCGCCGCACCGACTCCTCCAGGGCGACCCGCGCCTGCGGTACCGACCGGCGGGCCTGCAACCGCAGCAACGCCGCCACGGTCTGCAGGTTGTTCTTCACCCGGTGGTGGATCTCCCGGATCGTGGCGTCCTTGGTCAGCAGCGCGCGGTCCCGGCGGCGTACCTCGGTCACGTCGCGGACCAGGATCAGCGCGCCGATCGGCCGGTCCTCCGGCAGCAGCGGCAGGGCGCGCATCAACAGGCTGGCGCCCCGGGCGTCGAGCTCCTTGCGGGCCGGGGCCTCGCCGGCCAGCGCCGCCAGGATCCGTTCGGTGGCCTCGCTGCCCTCCAACGGGTCGTCCGCGAGCCGGCCGGTCAACGCCGCCAGGTCCTCGCCGATCAGGTCGCCGGGCAACCCCATCCGCCGGTACGCCGACTGCGCGTTCGGGCTCGCGTACACGGCCTTGCCGTGCTCGTCGAGGCGCACCAGCCCGTCGCCGATCCGCGGCGCCGAGGTCGTCTCGCCCGGATGGTGCGGCGGCGGGAACGTGCCCCGGGTCAGCATCAGCGCCAGGTCGTCGGCGATGGTCAGGTAGTTGAGCTCCAGCTTGCCGGGGGTACGGGCGTCGGACAGGTTGGTGTCCCGGCCCACCACGGCGATGATCTCCTCCGCGCCGCGCCGCCGCACCGGGATCGCCTCGTGCCGGGCCGGGGTGTCCCCGTACCAGACCGGGTCCCCCTCACGCCAGATGCGCCGTTCGGCCCGGGCGATCTCCAGATGCGTGAACGTGGTGCCGCCGGCGACCCGGCCCACCTGGTCGTCCTGGTACGCGGTCGGTGCCGTGGTCGGTCGGACCTGCGCCACGCACCGGAAGTACCCGTTGCCGGTCGGTACCCACAGCAACAGGTCGGCGAAGGACAGGTCGGACAGCAGCTGCCAGTCACCGGCCAGCCGGTGCAGGTGCTCGATGTCCGCCGGCGTCAGGGACGTGTACTCCTCGACCAGGTCACGCAGCGTCGACACGACCCCAGCCTATCGGCCCGGGCCGCGCGGTGGTCGTGACGTTCCCGGCGGCGTACCCGCCGGACCGCCCGGTCCCGACCTCGCTAGCCTCGGCTGATGATCAGCTGGCAGGAACTTGTCGACGCCGACTTCGCCGTTCCGTCCGACCGGGACACCGCGGTGGACGACCTGGTGACGATGCTCGCCGCGGCCGATCCGACGGCGCGGGACGGGTACGCGTACCGGATCCTGACCACCTGGATCCGTCGCGGTGTGCTCGACGACCGGTTGGGCCCGCTGGGTGACGCGATGACCGCCCGGTTCGACCATCCGGAGGTCCAGGCACGCACGTTCGCGCCGCTGGTCCTGGCGTCGGCGGTCGCCCGGGACACCGCGGCGGGGGTACTGGACGCGGCGCGGATCGCCAGCTGGCGGGACCGCTTCGCGGCCTGGTGGCCGACGGAGGCCGAGGTACGCGGCTGGGATCCGGCGCTCGGCTGGCTGCACGCGGTGGCGCACGGCGCGGACCTGGTCGGGCAGCTGGCGGAGTCGCCGCGCCTGGACGGCGACGACCTGGCAGCCTTGCTGCGCCTGGTCGCGGCGCGGATCGTCGCGCCGGGCGGGTACCGGTACGGCCACATGGAGGAGGACCGGGTCGGCGCCGCCGTCGGGCGGGTGCTGTGCCGGCCGGAGCTGACCGGGGCGGGCTCGGTCGGGTGGCTGACGACGGTGGACGGGCTGCTGGCCACCGGCGAACCCGGTCCGCTGCCGGTGGAGGTCGCGAACACGATGGCGGTACTGCGCGCGGTGTACGTGTTCGCCGACCGGTTGCCGGTGCCGCACCGGACTGTGGTGCTCGACGCGGTCGCCGACCGGCTGCACGAGTACTTCGGGCCGTACCCGGGCCGGGAATAGTTGCGAAGTCAAGTTTCTTGTACGGTGCGGAGCACCACCGCACGCACCGTGGAGACGAGCATGCCCACCACCGACCAGACGGCCACAGAGCAGACGAGTACCGGCCGGAGCGACGCCGACCGGCGTGACACCGATCGGTCCGACACCGACCGGATGCCCGTCCTGTACCTCGGTCACGGCGCGCCGCCGCTCGCGGACGACGCCCGCTGGACGGGTGAACTGGCCGCGTGGTCGGCCGGACTCCCCCGCCCGACGGCGGTGCTGATGATCTCGGCGCACTGGGAGGAGGCGCCGCTGACGCTCGGCGCCACCCGTACCGTGCCGCTCGTGTACGACTTCCGGGGCTTCCCGGCCCGGTACTACACCGTCCGCTACCCGGCACCCGGTGCCCCCGAACTGGCCACCCGGGTGCGCGCGCTGCTGGGTGGCCGGTACCACCCGCAGGACGCGCCTGAGCGGGGCCTCGACCACGGCGCGTACGTCCCGCTGGTCGAGATGTACCCGGCCGCCGACGTCCCGGTACTCCAGGTCTCCATGCCGACCCTCGACCCGCGCCGGCTGTACGAGGTCGGGCGCGCCCTGGCGCCGCTGCGCCGGGAGGGCGTGCTGATCGTCGGGTCGGGGTTCCTCACCCACAACCTCGCGGCGATGGACCGGGAGGCCGGCACGGACGCGACGCCCCCGGCGTTCATGGCCGAGTTCGACGACTGGGCCGCGCGGACGCTGTCCACCGGCGATGTGGACGCGCTGCTCGACTACGAACACAAGGCGCCCGCGGCGCTGCTGGCGCACCCACGCAGCGAGCACTTCGCGCCGCTGTTCGTCGCGTTGGGCGCCGCCCAGGACGACGTCGCGGCGCACCGCACCCCGGTCACCGGCTTCTGGTACGGGCTGTCGAAACGGTCCGTCCAGTTCGGCTAGGGCGTGTGTCGACGTTCCCGGTCGAGCGAGCCGAGGCCCGTTGGTCGGCCGGCAGGGCGGAACCGTGCCCGGGTCAGCCCTTGACGGTCAGCAGCGGCCGCAGCTCCACCACCGGTTCGGCGACCCCGCCGCCGCGCAGGCTGTCCACCACCGGACCGATGTCCTTGTACGCCCAGGGAGCCTCCTGCTTCAGGTCCTGGCGCCAGGCGGTCATGATGTCGGCGCGCCGCGCGACGGTCGGGTCCCGGTGCCGCAGCGGCGTCACCACCCGGAACTCCCGCAGGAACGCGTCCAGGTCCGCGTCGCTGCCCCGCGCGGAGACGCCGCGCGGCAACCGGCGACCGGCGCCGTGGCAGGCGCTGACCAGGCTCCGCTCCGCGCCCGTGCCGCGCAGCACGAAGCTGGACGCGCCCATCGAGCCGGGCACGATCACCGGCTCGCCCCACATCTCGTACGGCCCGCCCGCCGTCTGCTCGAAGCCGCCCGCCGGAGTGGCGCCCTTGCGGTGCACCACCCGACCGTCGTCGTGCTGCCAGAGCAGGTTGTGCGGCGCGTCGTACACCAGGTCGGCGGTCAGCTCGCCGCACTCGGCGGCCAGGCCGGCCCGCAGCATCAGCGCGAGGAAGAACCGGTTGCCCAGCGCGAGGTTCGCCGCGTTGTACAGCGAGTCGAGGTAGCGGCTCCGCGCGTCGGCGCTGGCCTCGTCCAGCAGCAGCGGGAAGATGCCGTTGGCCGGTGTGTCCAGGCCGGCCGGCCAGCAGGCGCGTACCACGTTCTGGCCGGTGCCGTTCGCCTGGTGACCCAGCGACAGCGATCCACTGTGGACCATCAGGACGACCTGACCGGGCCGGAACCCCCAGCCGTACGCGGCGGCACCGTCGTGCACCGCCGACACGTACTGCAGTTCGGCGAAGTGGTTCCCACCACCGACACTGCCGATGATGCTGTCGTAGCTGGCGCCGCCGGCGCTACGGATCCAGTCGGCGAACGCGTCCGCGGTGGACGCCGGATAGCCGGCGCGGTGCAGCCGGTCCAGCGATCCGGCCAGGTCCCCGGGCCGTACCGCCGACCAGACGCCGTCCGGCAGGTCCGGCACCCCGCCGGCGTGCAGCCCGGCGAGACCGTCGCGCAGCAGCCCCTCGCGCTGCGCCCCTGTCAGCGCGATCCGACGGCCGCCCTCGAAGAACAGGTGCCGCAGCCGGTCCTCCACCTCGTCCAGTCTCGGACGTACCTCGTCGACCGTCAGCGAGGTGGTCTCCAACCGCATCCCGCAGTTGATGTCGTTGCCCACGGCCTGCGGCAGCAGCGTGCCCTGCGTCTCCAGCACGGTGCCGATCGGGATGCCCGCGCCCTTGTGGAAGTCGGGCGTCAGCACCATCCGGGTGAGGCGCGCGTCGGCGCCCAGACGGTCGAGGGTGTCGGCGGTCTCCAGTACGGACAGCGCCTCGTCCACCGCGCCGCTCTCGATCGGTACGTCGGCATTGGCGCAGATCTCGACCGGCACGTCCCAGCGGTTGGGCAGGCGCAGCCAGTCGTCGTCCACCCGCTCCAACCGCGGGTCGGTACGACGGGTGCCGCCCTCCAGCCGCTTCGACATCGCACTCCCCGCCTCGTGTGTGTCCGTACCCGACGAGGGTAGGAAATCCGGCGGGTGCCGGCGACCGGTTATCCACGGCCGGCCGGTCCGGGGCGGCAACGAGCCACCGCCCCGGACATCGCGGCTACTTGATCAGACCCTCGGACTTCAGCCAGTCCCGGGCCACCAGGACCGGTTCCTGGCCGTCCACGTCGACCTTCGCGTTCAGCTTGCGCATCACGGGCGTGGACAGCTTGGCCGCGATCTGCTTCTCGATCCCGGCGATCTCCGGGTACTTCCGCAGTACCGGCTCGTTGATCGTCAGCGACGGGTTGTACAGCGGGAAGAAGCCCTTGTCGTCCGACAGCGTGGTCAGGTGCAGCGCCGGGATCCGGCCGTCGGTGTCGAACACCTCGCCGAACAGGCAGTTGCCCTTGGACGTGGCCGAGTACACCACGCCGGTGTCCAGCTTCTTCACCTGCGACCCGGACGGCTTCGGCAGGTGGTACGCCTTGAGCATGCCGAAGAAGCCGTCCTGCCGGGAGTAGAACTCGGTCTCGACACAGAACGTCCGCTTGTCCGGCGGCACCTTCTTGATGTCCGCCAACGACTTCAGGTGGTACTTCTTCGCGTTCTCCTGCGTGGTGGCCATCGCGTAGGTGTTGTTGAACCCCGCGTACGGCAGCCAGTCGACCTTGTTCTCGGCGAGGTCCTGCTTGCGCACCGCCTCGTACTGCGCCTTCGAGCCCTGGATCGGCTTCGTGTGCTCCAGGTACGTGATCCACGCGGTGCCGGTGTACTCCCAGCCCATGTCGGCCTCACCGCGCAGGATCGCCTTGCGCGAGTTGACGCTGCCCTGCACGTTCGTCTTGTCGGTGACGTCCGCGCCGGCCGCCTTCAGCGCCAGTACGGTGATCTTGCCGAGCAGGATCTGCTCGGTGAAGTCCTTCGACGTCACCGAGAGTTTCGCGCCCTTCAGGGCGCCGGCGGGAATGCTCTTGCCGGTCACGTCCGGGGCGAACTGGGAGGCCGGGTGCAGGCCGCAGCCGGACGCGGCGAGTACCACGCAGGCCACGGCGCCCAGCAGGCCGACTCGACGGACGGTGCTCCTACGGCGTGCCATCGGCCTCATCCCTTGATCCCCTTCGGCCCGAGGTAGCGTTCGGCGAGTCCGGCGAGCCAGTCGACCAGCAGCGCCAGGCAGGCGACCAGCACGCTGCCGGTCACCAGCACGCTGTACCGCTGGAGCTTGACGCCGGTGCTGATCATCTCGCCGAGGCCACCGCCGTCGATGAACGCGGACAGCGCCGCGACCCCGACGAGCAGTACCAGGGTGGTGCGGATGCCGGCCAGGATCACCGGCACCGCCAGCGGCAGCTCCACCTTGAACAGCACCGCGGCGGCGGACATGCCGATGCCGCGGCCGGCCTCCTTGAGCGACGGGTCGATCTGCTGCAGGCCGACCATCGTGTTGCGCAGCGAGGGCAGTACCGAGTAGATGATCAGGGCGACCACCGCGACGGTGAACCCGGTGTTCCACAGCACCGCGAGCAGCACGACGATCCCGATGGCCGGCGCGCCCTGGCCGATGTTGGCCAACGCCAGTACGACCGGGGTGGCGAACCGGGCGGCCCGCCGGCTGAGCAGGATGCCCAGCGGGATCGCGATCAGCAGTACGAAGAAGGCGCCGACGACGGTGAGCTGCAGGTGCTCCCACACCTTGTCGAGCATGAAGTCCAGTTGCAGCGTGGTGCGCGCGTTGGCGTCCGGGTGACTGGCCCGTACGTACAGCCAGTCCAGCACCAGCACGACCACGACGAGCAGCGGCGTGCCGATCAGGTACCAGCGACGTCGCGGCTTGACCTTGATCGCCGCGTTGGGGTCGAGTTCGGCGACACCGGTCCTGGTGTCCAGGCTCATGCGCCGCCCTCCCCCGCCATGACGGTGCCGGCGCTCTGCTGCTTCGTCTGTTCCCGCAGCTGCTGGATCGCGCCCTGCACGGTGTTGAGGGAGACCAGGCCGATGTACTCGCGCCGCCGGGTGACCGGGACGAAGTCGGTATCCGAGCCGAGCAGCGCCTCCAGCCCGGCCTGCAGGTCGGCTCGGCCGGAGATCGTGGTGCGGATCGGGGTGCCGTAGTCGGCGACCGGTCCGGTCTTGCCGACCAGGTCCTCGACGGCCGCCCACAGCACCGGACGCTTCTGCTTGTCCAGCACCACGGCCCAGGGTTCCTCGGCGTCGGAGAGCCGGCCGTGCACGGCGGCCGCGTCGTCGTCGGCGGTGGCGGTGACGCCCTGGCCGAGTTCCACGTCGGCGATGCGGGTGACGTGCAGCAGCTTCATCGCGCCGCCCTCGCCGATGAAGCCGCGGACGAAGTCGTTCGCGGGCCGGGCCAGGATCTCGGCGGGCTCCGCGTACTGCACGATGTGCGAGCCCTCGGCCAGTACCGCGATGCGGTCGCCGAGCTTGACCGCCTCGTCGAAGTCGTGGGTGACGAAGACGATGGTCTTGTGCAGCTCCTCCTGGAGGTGCAGCAGTTCGTCCTGGAGCCGGCCGCGGGTGATCGGGTCGACCGCGCCGAACGGCTCGTCCATCAGCAGGACCGGCGGGTCCGCGGCGAGCGCGCGGGCCACGCCCACCCGCTGCTGCTGGCCGCCGGAGAGCTGCCGGGGGTAGCGGTCCCGGTAGTCGGCGGGTTCCAGCCCGACCAGCGAGAGCATCTCGTCGGTCCGCTCCGAGATCCGCTTCTTGTCCCACTTCAGCATCTTCGGCACCAGCGCGACGTTCTCCGCGATGGTCATGTGCGGGAACAGACCACCCTGCTGGATCACGTAGCCGACGTGCCGGCGCAGCTCGTCGGCCTGCCGACGGCGGGCGTCCTCGCCGCCGATCAGAATCTCGCCCGAGGTGGGCTCGATGAGCCGGTTGATCAGCTTCATCGTGGTGGTCTTGCCGCAGCCGGACGGGCCGACCAGCGCGACGATCTCACCGGCGGGGATCGTCATCGTCACGTTGTCGACCGCGGGTTTGCCCTGGCCGCCGTACTTCTTGGTCAGATTGCGCAGCTCGATCTCGACGCCGTGCGCCACTGAGTCAGAGCCGTTACCGTTGTCAGCCACGGATACCCCTCGATGTGGTGAACCGTCCGATGAGGACGAAGGCAGCGTCGAAGATGAGGGCCAGGATGACGATGGCCACGGTGCCGGCCACTGCCGAGTTCACCGAGTTCGCCCCGCCCAGCCGGGACAGCCCGGAGAAGATCTGCTCTCCCAGCCCCGGCCCGGACACGTACGCGGCGATGGCCGCGACGCCCAGGACCAGCTGGGCGGACACCCGGATACCGGTCAGGATGACCGGCCACGCGAGCGGCAGCTCGACCTTGACCAGCACGGCGACCCGGTTCATCCCCATGCCCCGGGCAGCGTCCACCAGGTTGGGGTCCACGTTGGACATGCCAACGACCGAGTTCCGCACGATCGGCAGCAGCGCGTACAGCACGAGCGCGATCACCGCGGGCGTGGTGCCCAGCCCGAACACCGGAATCAGCAGGCCGAACAGCGCGAACGAGGGCACCGTGAACAGCACCGAGGCGATGCCGGTGGCCACTGCGGACGCCGTCTTGCTCCGGTAGGTGATCACCGCGACGATCAGGCCGATCGCGGTGGCGAGCAGCAGGCACTGGAGGACCATGCTGGCGTGCTGGTACGTCTCGAACCAGAGGAGTTCCTGCCGGTTGTGCACGTACTCCCAGAAGCTCAAGCGGTCACCGTCCTCTCCGGAGCCGCCGGTCTGTCGACCGGACCGGCTCCTCAGACGGACCGGCACGTCCGCCGGTCCGACCCGTTGCCGGGGGTCCAGCGCGTCCCGCGCCGCGGCGTCAGCCGCGGCTCAGACCGGCACGACGTTCCGTAGTCACCGCACCGACATATGGCCGGTGCGGCTCCGACCACCAGCCCTCCGGACAGTAACGGACGACCTTATGGACTCTAAGTCAGTTTCGGACACAAACCATCCCAAATTGCCCAGGCTACGACAGGGCACCGAAGACTTCGTTACGGGGATGTGACCTGGCTCACTTGACCGTAACCCAGCATCCGTACCCGGCGTTTCCCGACACCAAACGCGGTCGGCCTCAGAGGGTCTCGGTGACCTTCTTCAGCCCCCGCGGCGCATCCGGATCCTCGCCCCGGGCCAGCGCCAGCGCCATCGCCAACTGCTGCAGCGGCAGGATGTCCAGCAACGGCGCGAACCGCTCGTCCACCCGGGGAGTACGCACCCGCACGGCACCCGCCGGCACGGCGTCGTCGCCCGCCGAGCCGACCACGAGCAGGTCCGCGCGCCGCTCCGCCAGCCGGCCCAGTACCTCACCCATCGAGGCGCCACCCGGCCCGTCGCCCACCACGGCCAGTACCGGTACGTCGGGATCCGTCATGGCCAGCGGTCCGTGCAGCAGGTCCGCGCCGGAGAACGCCAGCGCCGACAGGTAGCTGGTCTCCATCAGCTTCAGCGCGGCCTCCCGGACCGTCGGGTACGCGTACCCGCGCCCGGTGGTGACCAGCCGGTCGGCGAACCGGTACCGCGCCGCGAGCTGACCGGCGGTGGGGTCCGCGAGGATGCCACGGGCCAGTTCCGGCAACCGGTCGAGCTCGGCGCGGTCGGCCGGGTCCAGTTCGCCGTCGCCGGACCGCACCCCCTCCAGGAGCAGCAGCAGGGCGAGCAGCTCGGCGGTGTACGTCTTGGTGGCGGCGACCGCACGCTCTTGCCCGGCCAGCACGTCGATGTGCATCTCGGCGGCCGCAGCCAGCGGCGATCCCGCGTTGTTCGTCACCGCGAGCGTCTGGGCGCCCGACTCCCGCGCCGCGCGTACGACCTCGACCAGGTCCGGCGACCCGCCGCTCTGGCTGACGCCCACCACGAGGCCGTCGCGCAGGTCGGGGCGCGCGCCGTACAGCGTGATCGCCGACGGCGAGGCCAGCCCGGCCGGGATGCCGAGCCGGATCTCGGTGAGGTACGCGGCGTAGAGGGCGGCGTGGTCGCTGGTGCCGCGCGCGGTGAACAGCACGAACCGTGGCCGGCGCTCGGCGACCTGGCGGGCCACCTTCGCGATCGGGCCGAGGCCCGCGCCGAGCAGGCGGGCGTACCCGTCGGCCTGCTCGGCCACGTCGGTCGCCATCCCGTCGCCCGGGCGGGACCGACCCACAGCTGTCTCGGCGCGCTCGACCATGTCCGCTCCTCCCGGGGGGCGTTGACCCCCCGCTACGCATACTCTGTGCGCGATTCTGCACGAGGGCGCGCGGAAAGTCCACGTACCGAGCTTGATCGCTCAGCAACGGCGCAGCTCCTGCGCGCTGTCGGTGCGCTCACCAGAAGCGTGCGGCGCCGTCCCGGGCGCACAAAAACCCCCGCTGCGCGCTGGGCACAACGGGGGGAACCACCAGACTTCGTTCGCCGGCGACGCCGGCGCCGCTCACTCGACGACGGCGATGAGGTCGCCTTCCTGCACGACGTCGCCCTCGTTGACCGCGATCTTCTGCACCACGCCGGAGGACTCGGCGATCACCGGGATCTCCATCTTCATCGACTCGAGAATGACCAGGGTGTCACCGTCATCCACCGAGTCACCGGCGCCGGCGACCACCTTCCACACGTTGGCCACCATCTCGGCCCGGATCTCTTCGGCCATCGCGAACCTCCTGGTCTCTCACGTCACGCCGCACACGCGCGACGAGCCCGCCATCAGCGGCTCTGTACCGCGCAGCCTAGCGGCCCGCGCCACGACAGTTTGACAGGCTGCGTCGGGCCTGGCGGTGTCGACACCCGCCCCCGTCCACCCGCCATCGCCTCCCCTGCCGGGTGGCCGTCGCCCGGACCGGTAGCCTGGCACTTCGGTAACGACCGCTGTGCGCAGCGGCTGGACGCGAGGAGAAATCCATGGCCAAGAAGGCCCGTAAGAAGAAGGCTCGGAAGAAGAGCGCCGCCAACCACGGCAAGCGCCCCAACTCCTGACCGTCGTGGCCAGGGGACTCACCGAGCCCCCGGCCGGCCGCGGCGGGCAGATCCGTCCGTCCGCGGCGCTGTGGGAACGGGGCGTCGACGCACCCGTTCCCCCGGGGGCGAGCGTGTTCGACCCGGCTCTCCCGACGACACCGTCCACGGGACCCGGTCAGCTGACAGCAGCGCGCACCGATGGCGTCGTGCCGGTGGAGCGACCTCGACGGATCGCTAGTCGGGCAGGTACTCCCGGGCGTCGGCTTCCACGACGAGTGCGCGCAGCCGCACCAGCAGGCGCTCCTTGAGCTCGCCGGGCGCGTGCTCGCCGCCGCAACACCGGGCCACCAGCGCCTTGACCTCCTGCTCGATGCCGAACTCGCGCAGACACGGCGAACACTCGTCGAGGTGCTCGCGGATCAGGTCCCGACGCTCGTCGGTGCTCTCGAGGTCCAGGTAGAGGTAGACCTCGGCCAACACGTCGCGGCAGTCTGTCTCGTGCGGGTCTCCGCAGCTCACAACCCTGCCTCGCTTCGCTCAGTGGCCGCAACGGCGCCGCTGCCCCGCACGGTCCGTACGCTACTGCCCCCCACGGGTCACACCTCCTGCCCGGCCGGCTCTGTCACGGAACGGGAGAAGCCGCGGTCGGCGGCATAGTTCTCCAGCATCTGGCGCAGGTTGCGTCGCCCACGGTGCAGCCGCGACATGACCGTGCCGATCGGCGTCTCCATGATCTCGGCGATCTCCTTGTAGGAGAAACCTTCGACGTCCGCCAGGTAGACCGCGAGCCGGAAGTCCTCCGGGAGCCGCTGCAGGGCGTCCTTGACGTCCGAGTCGGGCAGCCGGTCGAGCGCCTCCGTCTCCGCGGACCGCAGTCCCACCGACGAGTGCGAACCGGCCTCGGCCAGCTGCCAGTCGGTGATCTCCTCCGTGGGCGCCTGCACGGGCTGGCGCTGCCGACGGCGGTAGGAGTTGATGTAGGTGTTGGTGAGGATCCGGTACAACCACGCCTTCAGGTTGGTGCCCTGCTGGAACTGGTGGAAGGCGGCATAGGCCTTCAGGTACGTCTCCTGCACCAGATCCTCGGCGTCCGCCGGGTTACGGGTCATCCGCAGGCCGGCCGCGTAGAGCTGGTCCACGAACGGCATGGCGTCCTGCTCGAACCGGGCTCGCCGCTGCTCCGGCGTCTCGGTACGCGTCACGCTGTCTCCCCTCGACCCCACCTGGCCTGAGGATACGCCCACCCTGCTCGCGGCGCCCGGGGCCGAAGCGCTGGTGACCACCGACGTCCCGGTGGACATGTGGGGGGTCCATTCGGGTGCCTTCAGCAGGCCACGAAGCCGGGCAGACCGCGTGGTCCGCCCACTGCGAGCTGTTACCACCAAGATCGCTCCCTCCAGAACCTGACCAACTGACCAGGGCCATCGACGGGTGCAACGCGGAGGGGTGCGGCGACATTCCGTGCCGGTACGGCGTGAGCGGCACGCGGTGGCACAGCTCACCGGGCGGCGGGGGCAGCCCAACCGTGTTCGGCCAGCCAGGCGGTCACGAGGGTGCCGACTGCGGCGGGATCGACGGTCAGCCCATGTCGCTCGCCGGGGCGGACGACGACCCGGACGTCGTCGGAGCCACCGGGTACCCCGAACGGGTCGCGGTCGCCGTTGACCACCAGTGTCGGCGTTCCGACCGGCAGTTCGGACTGTCGGGACTTCTCCGGGCGGCCGGGCGGGTGCAGGGGGAAGGCCAGCGCGAGGACGCCCACGGCGCCGAGCCCGCCGGCGGTACGGCACGCCACCCGCGCGCCGCTGGACCGGCCACCGACGACGAGCGGCAGGCCGTCCGGTACGGCGGTCCGCGCCTCGCCGACCACCTCGGTGAAGGCGTCGTCCAGGTGCTGCGCGGGCGCGGGCGCCCGCCGTCCGAGCACCCGGTACGGCTGGGTGACCCGGACGACCGCCACCTGGGCGTCGAGCGCGGCGGCGCGCACCGCCACCAGGTCGGGGGCGTCGACGCCACCACCGGCGCCGTGACCGAGCACCAGCAGCGACCGTGGCGCGGCCGGCAGGGCCAGATCAGCCTCGGCCGTTCCCCGGGAGGTGGGAACGGTCAGGAGACGGGTTCGGGCTCCGGTTCGTTCTGCAGCCGCCATGCCACCAGCATGGCGCGCCGTTCGCGAGGCGTGGTCCCGCCCCATACTCCGTTGCAGTCGCCCTGGTCGAGGGCCCACGCGAGGCAGGCACCCTGCACCTCGCAGGAACGACACAGCGCGAGCGCGACATCCGCCGGCTCGCTCGGCGCGGGGAAGAAGGTCTCCGGATCCACGGTCTGGCAGCGTCCACGCGCACGCCAGGCGAGATCCGCGAGCCGGTCGCGCCGAGCCCTGAGCATTCGAGGGTCTCGGCATGCTGCCGCGACCTCATGCGGGCGGGGCATCCGCGCCCGGGTCATGTGCCACCTCCGGAACTGGTGGGGCCTGAGTGCAGTCGGCGTGAAGGGCCGGCGTTGTGTTTTACCGCACGGCACAGACCGTACGCAAGGTTTGTCGGCGCGCCTACGGCCACGGGTCTGGAGGAAACCCCACATAAGTAGCCAGCGATGAGCATCGATCCGCGTCCTGCCAAGCCATTCGGCGAGTTGACGTCCGTTGACGCCGCGGTCAGAACAGCGTCGGCGTGAGATAACCAGCAGTCGGCTCGTCAGGACTCAGCGTGATCGTGTCGAGCAGATCCGCGTCGGGTGGCGACAACAGATCATCCGTCGCCGGGCCCTCGCAGTCCAGCCACTCCGCCCAGCGGCCCTCGGCCAGCAGCAGCGGCATCCGGTCGTGCACCTCCGTGAGGTGGCCGAGCGCCGCCGTGGTCACCACGGTGCACGTCGGCGGGTGCCGCTCCGAACCGGACTCGTACAGCCCCGCGAAGGCCAGCGGGGAGCCGTCCACACTGGTCAGAAAGTACTTCAGCTTCTTCGGCCGGTCCGGCACCCGGCGCCACTCGAACCAGCCGTCGGCCGGCACCAGGCACCGACGGCGGGCGAACGGCTGCCGGTACGCGGGCGTGGTGCGCACGGTCTCGGCCCGCGCGTTGATCATCCGTGCGGCGGCGCGCCGGTCCGGGACCCACGGCGGCAGCAGGCCCCAGCGGACCGTCGCCACGGAGCGGGTGTCGTCCCGCGGTCCGCGCCGTACGATCGGTACCGGATCCGTCGGTGCCAGTTCCCGCGCCGAGGTCAGCGAGCCACCGGTGTCGTCCTCGGCGTCGAACCAGTCGGCGAGCTGACCGGCGGTACGCGTCGATGCGTATCGTCCACACACGGCACCGAAGTTACCGCCGGGCGTGCGGTTGGTCATCCCCCACGGGCGCCCCGGGTCCTGCCTCGCGTTCCCGTCGTCCCACATCTCGACCACGCGGCAATCCGACACTCCGCCGCAGAGGCGCCGAACGGCGTCCAGCCGGCAGACTGGCAGAATGATGACCAACAGCAACGATCCGGCTACGCAATACCCGGGCCAGCCGAATCAGGGCACCGTGGCGGGCCGGCAACCACGCCGGAACCCCCACCGCTCCTGCGCCCACGCCGTCGGACCGTGGCCGGCGCCCGCGGCACCGGCGCCGGTGCGGGCCGTCGTCACCGTGCCGGGGTCGAAGTCGATGACGGCGCGCGCGCTGCTGCTCGCCGCCGTGTCCGTGGGTCCGAGCACCCTACTCAACCCGAACGAGTCCCGGGACAGCGTGATCCTCGCGCGCGGCCTGCGGACCATGGGCTGCCACGTGTCCAGCGTCGACGACGAGCGTTGGCTGCTGCGTCCCCGACCGCTGTCCGGGCCGGTCGAGGTCGACCTGGAACGCTCCGGTACGGCGATGCGGTTCCTGCCGCCGGTCGCTGGCCTGGCCGACGGCCCCATCGCGTTCGACGGCCAGGACCGGCTGCGCGGCCGTACGGTGGAACCCCTGCTGGCCGCGCTGCGCCACCTCGGCGTCCAGGTCGACACGGCCACCGGGGGCCTGCCGATGACGGTGCACGGTCGCGGCCGGGTGCCGGGCGGCGAGGTCGTGCTCGACGCGTCCGGGTCCAGCCAGATCATCTCCGGCCTGCTGCTCGCGGGACCCGACTTCGACCGGGGGCTGGTCCTGCGGCACGACGGTCCGCCGGTACGGACGGCCCCGCACATCGACCTGACCGTCGCGATGCTGCGCGCCGCGGGCGCGGGCATCGACGACAGCTCCCCCAACGCCTGGGAGGTGGAACCGGGCCGGCTGGTCGGCCGCGCCTGGACCGTGGAGCCCGACCTGGCCAGCGCCGGGGCCTTCCTGGCCGCCGCACTGGTCACCGGCGGCGAGGTCACGGTGCCCGGCTGGCCGACCCGCAGCGCGCAGCCGGCC
>JBAUUM010000757.1:0-11351 GCA_049582705.1 Actinocatenispora sp. | reverse complement strand
CGGTACGCCGAGCGGTGCGCCGGCGGACGCGACGTCCGGTGCCGCCGGCGCGGTGACCTGCGCGGCGACCACCGGGGCGGGGCCGGGCCAGGTCAGCTCGATGGCGACGTCGCCCGCGCGTACCCGTACCGACTGGGGCTGGTCCCCGTCCCGGTCCAGCAGCCTGGCCGCCGCCTCCGTCGCCTCCCTGAGCAGCGGACCGTGCTGCCCGACGGGGGACCGGTCGCACTGGCCGCCCGGCCCGGTGGGCACGTCGAGCAGGATGTCCTCGTCAAACCTCGTGTTGTCGACCACTGGGGGCTCCCTCCGGGATTGTCTGGACTCGGTACCGACGTCGGGTGCGGTCACCGCACGACAGCGCCGAACCGACGGAACCTGGCATGCCGCCGGGACGTGCGCTCCGCGGTCGACAGCGCGGCCAGCTCGGCGAGCTCACCGGTCAGCGTGCGGCGCAGCCGTTCCGCCGCCGCCCGCGGATCGGACTGGGTGCCGCCGGGCGGTTCCGGGATCACCCCGTCGACCACGCCGGCGCGCAGCAGGTGGCGGGCGTCGAGACGCAGCGCCTTCGCCGCATCCGGTGCCGCGGTGGCGCTGCCCCACAGGATCGCGGCGCAGCCCTCAGGGCTGATGACCGAGTACACGGCGTTGCCGAAGATGAGGACCCGGTCCGCCACGGCCAGCGCGAGCGCTCCGCCGCTGCCGCCCTCCCCGAGGATGACCGCAACCACCGGCACCGGCAGCGCCGCGAGCAGGCGCAGGTTCTCCGCGATGGCGAAGGCCTGGCCGTGCTCCTCGGCCTCCAGGCCCGGGTGCGCCCCCGGGGTGTCGACGAAGGTGACGACGGGCAGGCCGAGCTTGGCCGCCAGCCGCATCAGCCGCGCGGCCTTGCGGTACCCGGCGGGTGAGGCCATGCCGAACCCGTGCTCGGACAGCTCGGCCGCGGTGTGCCCCTTCTGGGTGCCGATCGCCATGACCGGCGTCGAGTCCAGCATCGCCAGCCCGCCGATGATCGCGGGACAGTCCTTGGCCAGTCGGTCACCGTGCAGTTCCACGAAGTCGGTGCAGACCCGGGCGATGTAGTCCGCCGCGGTGGGCCGGGCGATGTCCCGGGCGCAGCGGACCGTCTGCCAGGGATCGCAGTCCTCCAGCCGGTCCGGATCCGTGACCAGCGTGCTGTCGCGCCTGGCGGCGTCCCGCTCGCCGGTGACCGTGGCCGGTGAGCCGAGCGCCAGCAGCCGGCCCACCCGGGCACGTAGCTCGGCCCGCGGGCTGATCATGTCGACCAGGCCGTGCCGCATCAGGAACTCCGCGGTCTGGAACCCCGCCGGCAGCGGCTGCTTGATGGTCTCCTCGATGACCCGTGGTCCGGCGAAGCCGAGACGCGCCCGGGGCTCGGCGATCAGCACGTCGGCCAGCGTCGCGTACGAGGCGGCCACGCCGCCGAACGTCGGGTCGGTGATGACCGAGATCGTCAGGATCCCGGCCGCGTCCAGCTGCCCGAGCAACTGGCTGGTCTTGGCCATCTGCATCAGCGACAGCGCGCCCTCCTGCATGCGCGCGCCGCCCGACGCCGTGACGATCATGAACGGGATCCGCCGGGCCAGGGCGAACTCACCCGCCTGCGTGATCAGTTCACCGACCGCACTGCCCAGGCTGCCGCCCATGAAGCGGAAGTCCATCACCGCGACGACGAGCGGATGGCCGTTGACCGTGCCGGTCGCGCAGACCACGGCCTCGGCCAGGCCGGTACGCGTCCGGGCCTGCTCCCGACGCTCCGGATAGCTCGCGCCGCTGACGAAGCGGAGTGGGTCGGTGTCGGTGACGTTCCCGTCGATCAGGCTCAGTGAATCCTGGTCGAGCAGCATGGCCAACCGCTGATGGGCGGTGAGCCGGTGGTGGTGTCCGCACTCCGGACAGACCCGCAGGTTGCGGTCCAGCCTCTCGCCGTACACCACCGCACCGCAGCCCTGGCAGCGTTGCCACGCCGGCGGGCTGTCGGTCTCCGTGGACAGGACCGTGGGGGTCGACACGATGCGCCTCCTGAGTGTCTTCGTGGCAACACGATGAACGGCCCCGGTCAACCGGTCATCGAGACGTGCTGGAGGCCCGGACGGTGCGCCGGAGCGGTTTCCGAGCGCTCCATCGGCTTTCCGAGTTCTCTCAAGGCCGCCGGGTGAAGCTGTTGCCCCGACGCTCGGCCGATCGCTGGCTGACGGTAGGAGAGGGAGGCACGGTGGCAACAGATCGAGATGCTCGCCGCGTCGTGATAACCGGGATCGGTGTGGTCGCTCCGGGTGGAGTGGGCACGAAGCAGTTCTGGGAACTGCTGACGGACGGACGTACGGCGACGCGCACGATATCGCTGTTCGACGCCACTCCGTTCCGGTCGAGGGTCGCGGCCGAATGCGACTTCGACCCCATGGCGCTGGGGCTGAGCCAACGTCAGATCCGCAAGTGGGACCGGACCACGCAGTTCGCGGTCGTCGCCGCGAAGGAGGCACTGGCCGACAGCGGCATCGAGGGTGAGTCCCAACCGCACCGCACCGGCGTCATGGTCGGTACCGCCTGCGGCATGACGATCAGCCTGGACCGTGAGTACGCCGTCGTCAGCGACGAGGGACGGTCCTGGCTGGTGGACGAACCGCACGGCAGCCCGTACCTGTACGACTACTTCGTCCCGTCGTCGATGGCGGCGGAGATCGCCTGGCTGGCGGCGGCGCAGGGCCCGGTGGGCATCGTGTCCACGGGCTGCACCTCGGGCATCGACGTGCTCAGCCACGCGGTCGACCTGGTACTGGAGGGGTCCGCGGACGTGATGATCGCCGGCGCGTCCGACGCCGCGATCTCCCCGATCACGGTGGCGTGCTTCGACGCGATCAAGGCGACCACCCCACGCAACGACGAGCCGGAGTCGGCATCCCGTCCGTTCGACCGGACCCGCAACGGGTTCGCGCTCGGCGAGGGCGCCGCGATCTTCGTACTGGAGGAGTACGAGCACGCCCGCCGGCGTGGCGCGCACATGTACTCGGAGATCCTCGGCACGGCTGGCCGGTGCAACGCGTTCAGCATGACCGGCCTGCGTCCGGACGGCCGGGAGATGGCCGACGCGATCAGCGGCGCGATGAACGTGGCCAGGGTGAACCCGTCCGACGTGGACTACGTCAACGCGCACGGGTCGGCCACCAAGCAGAACGACCGGCACGAGACCGGCGCGTTCAAGCGCAGCCTGGGCCACCACGCGTACAGCACGCCGATCAGCTCGATCAAGTCGATGATCGGGCACTCGCTCGGCGCGATCTGTTCGCTGGAGGCGGCGGCCTGCGCGCTGACCATCGAGCACTCGGTGATCCCGCCGACCGCCAACCTGCACGAACCCGACCCCGAGTGCGACCTGGACTACGTCCCGATCGTGGCCCGGGAGAAGAAGGTCGACGTGGTGGTCAGCGTCGCCAGCGGATTCGGCGGCTTCCAGAGCGCGATCGTGCTGACGAAGCCGGATTGGAGTGCGCCGTGAGCCAGGCGAGATCGGCCACGCTGACGAACCGTCCACAGCGGCCCGAGCAGGCGCTGCCGCTCATCACCGGGCTCGGCGTGATCGCGCCGAACGGGGTGGGGGTGGAGGAGTACTGGGCGGCCACGCTGCGCGGCGAGGTCGGCATCGGCGAGATCACCCGGTTCGACGCGAGCGGGTACCCGTCGCGGATCGCCGGCGAGGTCAACATCGACGCGAAGCGGCTGCTGCCCGGCCGGCTGCTGCCGCAGACCGACCACATGACCCGGTTGGCGCTGGTCTGCGCCGCGGAGGCGCTCAAGGACGCCGGCGCGGACCCGACCGAGCTGGACGAGTACGCGGCCGGCGTGGTGACCGGGGCGTCCGCCGGAGGCTTCGAGTTCGGCCAGCGGGAGCTGGAGGCGCTCTGGAGCAAGGGCGGCCAGTACGTGAGCGCCTACCAGTCGTTCGCCTGGTTCTACCCGGTCAACAGCGGCCAGATCTCGATCCGGCACGGCATGCGGGGTGCCAGCGGCACCGTGGTGGCCGAGCAGGCCGGCGGGCTGGACGCGCTGGCCAAGGGCCGCCGGCACGTACGCAACGGGACCCCGCTGATAGTGGCGGGTGCCGTGGACGGCTCGCTGTGCCCGTGGGGCTGGCTGTGTCAGATGCGCTCCGGGCGACTCAGCACCGCCACCGACCCGGCGCGCGCGTACCTGCCGTTCGACCGGGGCGCGGCGGGCTACGTGCCCGGCGAGGGCGGTGCGCTGCTGGTCCTGGAGGAACCCGAGCACGCCCAGGCCCGTGGCGTGACCCGGTCGTACGGCGTGATCGCCGGACACGCGTCGACGTTCGACGCGCGGTCGGAGACCCCGACGGTCGCCGGGCTGCGGCGGGCGGTCGAGCTGGCGATGGCCGACGCCCGGATCACCGCCGCCGACGTGGACGTGGTGTTCGCCGACGGGGCCGGCCTGGCCGACCTCGACGCGGTCGAGGTGGAGGTGCTCGCCGCGGTCTTCGGCGCCGGCGGTGTGCCGGTCACGGTGCCCAAGACCATGACCGGCCGGCTGCTGGCCGGCGGTGGACCCCTGGACGTGGCCACCGCACTGTTGGCGATCCGGGACAACGTCGTCCCGCCGACCGTCCACATCGACCAGCCGGGCCACGGCGGCGCCATCGACCTGGTGTGCGGGTCGCCCCGCGAGACGAACATCGACACGGCGCTGATCGTCGCCCGGGGCTACGGCGGTTTCAATTCGGCGATGGTGGTCCGGCGTTCGTAGCAAGTGCCATGCGGTGATCACGCCGCATCAACCGAGGAGGACAGGCATGACCGAGCTGAAGATCGACGAACTGCGGCAGCTGCTGCGCGAGTGCGCGGGCGAGGACGAGGACGTCGACCTCGACGGCGACATCGTCGACGTCGCGTTCGACGAACTCGGCTACGACTCGCTCGCGCTGTTCAACACCATCAGCAAGATCGAGCGCGAGTACTCGATCCAGCTGGGCGACGACGTGGTGAACGAGACGAAGACGCCGCGCGAGCTGCTGGATCTGGTCAACAACACGATCAGCGAGCGCGTCTGAGTCACGCGCGCAGGGGGCGCGTCGCCGCACGGGACCATCCAGCGCGACGCGCCCTCGCCTGGTGATTCACCGAAGCACGACCCAGTCAGGAATGGGAGCTCTCGATGTGTGGGATCGCGGGTTGGGTGGACTTCCACCGGGACCTGTCGCGGGAACGCGTGACGGCGCAGGCGATGACCGACACCATGGTGTGCCGTGGCCCGGACGCCGAAGGACTGTGGTGGGAGGAACACGTCGCCCTCGGCCACCGGCGGCTGTCCATCATCGACCTGGAGGGCGGCGTACAGCCGATGACCGTCGCCGAGGACGGTCGTACCCTCGCCACGCTCACGTTCTGCGGTGAGGTGTACAACTTCCGGGAACTGCGCGCCGAGCTGCGCGGCCACGGGCACACCTTCCGCACCGAGAGCGACACCGAGGTCGTCCTGCACGCGTACCTGCAGTGGGGCGAGGGCATGGCCGAACGCCTCAACGGGATGTTCGCGCTCGGCGTGTGGGACTCGCGGCGACAGGAACTGCTGCTGGTCCGGGACCGGATGGGCGTCAAGCCGCTGTTCTACTACCCGACGCCGGGCGGCGTGCTGTTCGGTTCCGAACCCAAGGCGATACTGGCGAACCCCGCCGTGCCGCGCCGGGTCGACGCCGACGGCCTGCGCGAGGTCCTCGACATGGTGAAGACGCCCGAGGCGGCCGTCTTCTCCGGCATGCACGAGGTACGGCCCGGCCAGCTGATCCGGGTCGGTCGCGACGGCCTCGTCCGGCGCCGGTACTGGTCGCTCGAGGCCCGGGAGCACACCGACGACCTGGACCAGACCGTGCGCGCGGTCCGGGACCTGTTGGAAGACACCGTGAACCGGCAGCTCATCTCGGACGTGCCGATCTGCACGCTGCTGTCCGGCGGGCTGGACTCCTCGATCGTCACGGCCCTGTCGGCCAAGCACCTCGCCGCCGCGGGCCGGGGACCGGTGCGCTCGTTCTCGGTCGACTTCGTCGGCGCCGCGGAGAGCTTCCAGCCCGACGCGGTGCGCTCCGAGCCCGACGCGCCGTTCATCCGTGACCTGGCGCAGCACGTCTCCGCCGAGCACACCGAGATCCTGCTCGACAGCGCGGACCTGAGCAACGAGGACGTCCGCGCCGCGGTACTGGGCGCGACCGACGTGCCGCCGGCGTTCTGGGGCGACATGTGGCCCTCGCTGTACCTGCTGTTCCGCGCGGTACGGCAGCGTTCCACGGTCGCGCTGTCCGGCGAGGCGGCCGACGAGTTGTTCGGCGGCTACCGATGGTTCCACAACCCCGGCGCGGTACAGGCCACCACCTTCCCGTGGCTGACCTCCGGCTCGTCCCGGTACTTCGGCGGCCTGTCGCTGCTGGACAAGGGGATGGTGCAGAAGCTCGACGTGCCCGGCTACCGGCAGGAGCGGTACCAGCAGGCGCTCGCGGAGGTCCCGACGCTGCCCGGCGAGGACCCCGCGGACCGGCGGATGCGCGAGGTCACGTACCTGAACCTGACCCGTTTCGTGCAGACGCTGCTGGACCGCAAGGACCGGATGAGCATGGCGACCAGCCTGGAGGTCCGCGTCCCGTTCTGCGACCACCGGCTGGTCGAGTACGTGTTCAACGTGCCGTGGGCGATGAAGTCGTTCGACGGTCGGGAGAAGAGCCTGCTGCGGGCGGCGGCGGCCGACCTGTTGCCGGCCTCGGTGCTGAAGCGGGCGAAGACGCCGTACCCGGCGACCCAGGACCCGCACTACGCGACCGCGCTGGGCGCCGAACTGTCCACTGTGCTCGACGACCCGAACTCGCCGGTGCTGCCGCTGCTCGACACGCAGAAGGCCCGACGGGTCGCGGACCGCCCCCTCGGCGAGATCAGCCGGCCGTACGACCGGGGTGGTCTGGAGATGGCCCTGTGGCTCAACAGATGGCTGCGCGAGTACGACGTGACGCTCAACATCTGAGCGGCCCCGCAACGAACGGGCGCGCGGACACGTGTGCCGGGAGGAGCATCCGACAGTGACTGACGTTTCGTGCGATGTGTGCATCGTCGGGGCCGGCCCGGCCGGGATGACCCTGGCGCTGCTGCTGGTGCGCTCCGGCATCACGGTCACGGTGGTGGAACGGACCCGATCGCTGGACCGCGAGTTCCGTGGCGAGATCCTTCAGCCCGGTGGCCAGGCCATCCTGGACGAGCTGGGCGTGCTGGACGCGGCCCGGGAGCGCGGCAGCTACGAGCATGACCGCTTCGTACTGTCCGAACGCGGCCGGACCCTGATCAACGCCGACTACCGTACGCTGCCCGGGCCGCGCAACTATCTGCTCAGCATCCCGCAGCGGCACCTGGTCGCCGAGCTGCTGGCCCGCTGCGAGAAGCAGCCCGGGTTCAGCTACCTGGACGGTACGCGGGTCGGCGAACTCGTCGAGGACTCCGGTCGGGTGACCGGGGTGGTCTGCCGCGGCGCCGGGGCGGACCAGGTGGTCCGCGCCCGCCTGGTGGTCGGCGCGGACGGCCGGTACTCGAAGGTCCGGCAGCTCGCCGGCATCGACGCCGGTCGTACCGAGATGTTCGACCAGGACGTGCTGTGGTTCAAGCTGCCCGTCCAGGGGCCGCCGCCCCGTGACGTGCGGGTGTTCCGGGCCGGCGGCAACCCGGTACTGGCCTACGGCTCCGCGCCCGGCAGCGTGCAGATCGGCTGGACCCTGCCGCACCGTGGCTACCAGGACATGGCGTCGAAGGGGTTCGGGCACGTCAAGGAGCGGCTGTGCGCCGCCGCGAGTGAGTACGCCGAGCAGATCGACGCCGAGCTCACCGGCTTCAAGGACCTCTCGCTGCTCGACGTGTTCGCCGGCTGCGCGAACGAATGGGTACGCGACGGCCTACTGCTGATCGGCGACAGCGCCCACACGTTCGGGCCGATCGGTGCGCAGGGCATCAACCTCGCCGTGCAGGACGCGGCGATGGCGCACCCGGTACTGGTCGACGCGTTGGGTCGCGGTGACACCAGTGCCGCGGCGCTGCGCCCGTTCGTGGCGGCGCGCCGGCCGGCCATCGACCGGATGTTCCGCATCCAGCGGATCCAGAGCGGTGCCATGCTCTCGACCGGGAAGGTCGCGTCGGCGGTGCGCCCACGGATGGCCGCGGTGGTGTCCCGCACCCCGCTGTACCGGCTGATGCTCCGCCAGATCGCCTTCGGCGACCCGGCGATCCGGGTACACAGCGAGCTGTTCCGCGCGCACGCCCGGCACTCGAAGCATTCTCTGTGACCGGTTGGCAGCATCAGCGCCGGCCTCACCGGTGAACCCGCCGACCGCACGGTCGGCTACCGCTGTTGGAAGGGACCGCGCCATGACCACCCCCGGAGCACCCGTCACGCGGCAGACGCTGATGGACACGTTGCAGGCGTACAAACGCACCGGCCTGATGCGCGCGGCGCTCGAACTGAGGATCTACGACGCGCTCGCCGCCGGTGCCCGGACCGCGGCCGACGTGGCGAACGCCGTACGGGCCGACGCGCGTGGCGTGCGGGTACTGCTCGGTGCCCTGGCCGCCGAGCAGCTGCTCGGCGAGGACGACACCGGGTACCTGCTGCCGGAGGGTGCGGCACAGTTCCTGGTCAGCACCAGCCCCGAGTACAGCGGCGGCGCGGCGCGGGTCGCGGCCAGCGACTGGGAGTGGGACGCCGTACGGGACCTCGCCGCCGCGGTCCGGGCCGGCGACACCCTGATGTCCAGCAGCCTGGAGGCGCCGGGCTTCCCGTACTGGCTCGACTTCGCCGCGCAGAACACGTTCGTCACCCGGCTCGCCTCGACGGCCGTGGCCGACCTGCTCCTGCCGTGGGCGAAGGAACGGGAACCGCTGCGGGTACTGGACGCCGGCTGCGGGCATGCCGTGTTCGGCAGTGCCGTGCTGCAGCAGCACCCGCAGGCGACCCTGACCGCCATGGACTGGGAGAACGTACTGTCCGTGGCGCGCGGCAGGGTGGCGAAGGCCGGCGTCGCCGACCGGGTGACCTACCGCGCCGGCGACCTGTTCGCCGACCCGCTGGGCGGCCCGTACGACCTGGTCCTGCTGGCCAACATGCTGCCGATGTTCTCCCCCGAACGCGGGGCGGTGCTGCTGCGCAGGGCCGGTGACGTGCTGGCCCCCGGCGGTCGGATCGTCACGGTGGGATTCTCCGCCGGCCAGCGGGACGCGGTACGGGAACACCCGGCCCACATGCTCTCGGTGATCATGCTCGCCGGAACCCACGGTGGTGAGGCGCACTCACTGGAGACCTGCCGCGAGATGTTCACGGCGAGCGGGATCGCCGTCGTCGAGGAGTTCGCGCTCGACAAGGTGCCCGTTCAGATCCTGATCGGCGAGCGTGCCGAGGGTGCGCCGCAACCGAACCGAAGGGACCGGTGATGGAATACACGCGTCTGGGCAACAGCGGTCTGATGGTGAGCCGCTTTGCCTACGGAAACTCGATCACCGCGGGAGACCAGGTCGAGGAGCAGGTGGCCCGCTCCTGTGTGCACGCCGCGCTGGAGAGCGGGATCACCACCTTCGACACCGCCGACGTGTACGCCGACGGCGCGGCCGAGCTGATCCTGGGCCGGGCGTTGGCCGACCACCCGCGCGAGGACGTGGTGATCTGCACCAAGGTGGGCCGGTCGAAGCGGGCCGACCCGAACGCGGGACGGTTGTCCCGCAAGCACATCCGCGACTCCATCGACGGTTCGCTGAGCCGGCTCGGCACCGACTACGTCGACCTGTACCAGGCGCACCGGTTCGACAACGAGACGCCGCTGGAAGAGACCATGCAGGCGTTCGCCGACGTGGTGCGCGCCGGCAAGGCGCTGTACATCGGCGTGTCCGAGTGGCCGGCGGCGCAGGTCGAGCTGGGTGCCAAGCTCGCGGCGGAGCTGAGCATCCCGCTGGTCTCCAGTCAGTGCCAGTACTCGCTGCTGTGGCGGGTGATCGAGACGGACCTCATCCCCGCCTGCGACCGTCTCGGCATCGGCCAGATCGCCTGGTCGCCGCTGGCGGGCGGCGTCCTCACCGGCAAGTACCGTCCCGGCGAGGCACCGCCGCAGAGCAGCCGCGCCACGTTGGGGATCGGGGCCAAGTCGTTGGGGCGGTGGGACTTCCTCAACGAGGTCGTGCTGCGCTCCGTCGCCCGGCTGGCGCCGCTGGCCGAGGAGGCCGGGCTGACCGTCGCCCAGCTGGCCCTGGCATGGATCCTCCGCAACCCCAGCGTGTCCAGTACCATCGTCGGAGCCTCCCGACCGAGCCAGCTGCGGGAGAACCTCCGCGGGCTCAGTGTGGTGCTGGAGGACGACCTGGTGCGCCGGGTGGAGGAGGCGGTCGCTCCGGCGGTACGCAGCGACCCGCGCCTGACCGCCGACCCGTTGGGGCCGGCCGCCCGTTTCGCTCCGCAGCCTGACCGCGAGGAGAACCCGCAGTGATGGACAACGCGCACGAGACCGTGGTACGGGCACCCGCCGCGGATCTGTTCGACCTGATCGCCGACGTCGTGCACGCGCCTCAGCTGTTCCCGACCCACCTGCACGCCGAGGTGGTGGGGGAGCCGCACGGCGCGGAGGACCTGATCGAGCGCTGGGTCATCGACGGCGAGTCGGTCCGCGGCTGGCGGGCGCACCGCACCCTCGACCGGGACGCGCTGCGCATCGTGTTCCAGCACGAGAAGGCGAAGCCGCCGCTGACCCTGATGCGCGGTGAGTGGCTGTTCCGCCAGGACGGCGAGACGACCACGGTGCGCTGCACGCACACGCTGGACGCCCCGGCCGACGCGGCCGCCGCGGTGGAACAGTTTCTCGCCGGGCTGGACCGGGTCGTGCCGCGCCAGCTGTCGCACCTGAAGATGCTGGGGGAGAGCCTGCCCCAGCTGCGGGCGTCCACCTTCGGCGTGGAGCTCACCGGGCTCGTCGACCTGGCGGTGTCCGACGTGTACGAGAAGGCGGTGGCGGGGGAGACGAGCGACGACGGGTCGTGGCGCCGGGTCTGCCTGCCCGCGGAGAAGATCGTGTACAAGAAGGTCGCCGGGCTCGGCTCGCCGGTGCAGTCGCTGACCGGCGAACTCCGGTTCGAGTCCGTCGCCTCCGGCGCACGGGTCGTCGCCCGACGTACCGTGACGCTGGAGCCGCAGGCCGGTCCCTCGGTGCGCGAGGTGGTGGCTGAGCAACTGGCCGAGGAGACCCGCGGTCAGCTGGTCGCGTTGGGTGCCACCGTGACCGACTGAACGACCGTGGGATGAGCACGCAGGGCGCCCACCCGGAC
>JBAUUM010000756.1:0-2265 GCA_049582705.1 Actinocatenispora sp. | reverse complement strand
GCCGCAACCGGCGACGGGACCGGGCGGGCGGCCGGGGCCGGGGAGGTCAGCTGATCAGGCCCAGCGGCTGCGACACCTGCTCGACCGTGCCCTGCCGCCGGGCGCGCTCCGCCGCGAACACGGTCAGGTGGCTGGTCAGCGAGTCCCGCGCGCCGGAGTAGATGAGGTTCTGGTCGCCCGCGGCGACCGCGGCGGTGAACGCGTCCATCAGGCCTGCGTCGCCGCCGCCGTGCCCGCCGCCGGCCGTCGAGTCGCCCAGTCGGGCCGGGTCCACCGTCCGGTGCGTCTCGGTCAGGAAGTCGTACACGTCGATCGTCTCGCCGTCGCCGACGAGCTGGCCGTGACTGCCGAACAGCTTCGTCTGCCGGGGTCCCTGCTCGTTGAACCCGGTCATGGTGAACACGCCGGTCGCGCCGGAGGCGAACTCCATGCTCACCACCTGGTGGTCGACCACGTCGTTGTCGCACTTGTACACGCACCGGCCGTACGGCCCGTGCCGGAGCGCGTCGCCCAGCGCCTCCGTGCTGTGCTCGTCGACCAGCACGTCCAGCGGCCAGCCGCGGGCGCCCTGCACCAGCCGGTCGAAGTAGAACCGCTTCGCCGAGTACGGGCAGTCCGGTTCGACGGCGCAGTCCAGGCACCGCTCGCCGGCACCCTCCGGCGCCCGTTCGGGCCGGAAGTGGGAGCGTCGACCGAAGCTGGACACCCGGGTCGGCGGTTCGCCCAGTACGTGCTGGAGCCAGTCGATGTCGTGGCAGGACTTGGCCATCAGCATGAAGCTGGACTGGTCCTCGCGGCGCCAGTTGCCCCGCACGTACGAGTGCACCTGGTGCCAGTACCCGACCGGTTCGAGGTGCTGGACGCTGATGATGTCGCCGAGCACGCCCGAGTCGACGACCTCCTTGAGCGCCCGGGTGTACGGCGTGTACCGCATGACGTGCCCGACGGCGAACAGCACACCGGCCGCCTCGACGCCGGCGACGATCTGCCGGCACTCGGCCTCGGACGGCGCCATCGGCTTTTCCATCAGGATGTGGTAGCCGGCCTTGGCGAGGGCGAGCACCGGCTCGGTGTGCATCTGGTCCTGGGTGCAGATCAGGACGGCGTCCGCGATCCGCTCGCGGGCGGCCAGCGACTCCCAGTCGGCGAAGACGTTCTGTTCGGGGATGTCGTGCGCCTCGGCGAACCTGGTCCGCCGGATGTCGCGGGGTTCGGCGACGGCGACGACCCGGGCGCGGTCCGGATTTTCCAGGGCCCAGCGCGCGTACCCGATGCCCCGAGCGCCCGCACCGACGACTGCAAGAGTTACTGGATCTGACACGACGGGGACGGTACTGTCCCGTCGCCGCCCGGCGGAAGCGGCCCCACCAATAATTTTGCGGTACGCAAAACCGCAGGACGAACCGCTCCTGCGGGGGCGGCAGCGCGCCGACGTAGGCTCTTTCCCGTGAGCCCTACACACCAGCGCGGGACGCTCGCCGCGACGGAGAGCCCGCTCGCGCTCAAGCGTCGGGCCCGACGCATGCACCGGATTCTCGCGGAGACGCACCCGGACGCACACTGCGAGTTGGACCATGGCAACGCTCTGCAACTTGCGGTGGCCACCATCCTGTCCGCCCAGTGCACGGACAAGAAGGTCAACGAGGTCACCCCGAAGCTGTTCGCCCGCTACCCGACGGCCGCCGACTACGCCGGCGCCGACCGGGCCGAGCTGGAGGAACAGCTGCGCCCCACCGGCTTCTACCGCAACAAGACCACCGCGGTGATCAAGCTCGGCGCCGCGCTGACCGAGCGGTTCGACGGCCAGGTGCCGGGCCGCCTGGAGGACCTTGTCACGCTGCCCGGAATGGGCCGCAAGACCGCGAACGTGATCCTGGGCAACGCCTTCGACGTCCCGGGCATCACCGTCGACACGCACTTCGGCCGGCTCGTCGGCCGGTGGCGGTGGACCACCCAGACCGACCCGGTGAAGATCGAGTCCGCGGTCGGCGAGCTGTTCGTGAAGCGCGACTGGACCATGCTGTCGCACCAGGTCATCTTCCACGGGCGGCGGGTGTGCCACGCGCGCAAGCCGGCGTGCGGTGCCTGCACCCTGGCGTCGCTGTGCCCGTCGTACGGGACCGGCCCGACGGACAAGCTGGCCGCCGCGAAGCTGCTCAAGGGTCCCCGGGTCGACGCGCTGGCGGCCGCGGCCGGAGTGCCGGACGCATGAGGCCGCACCGGGTGGTGCCGGTCGTCGCGCTGGCCGGCCTGCTCGCCCTGGCC
>JBAUUM010000755.1:0-9085 GCA_049582705.1 Actinocatenispora sp. | reverse complement strand
TGTCGGCACCGCGCCGCGGCATCGAGACCGCGTTCCGCTGGCTGTCCACCGGCGCCGGGATCACCGTCCTGGTCATCATCGTGGCGATCGCCGCGTTCCTGGTGGTCAAGGCGGTACCGGCGCTGCGCGCCGACCAGGCCGACTTCTTCACGTTCCGGCAGTGGTTCCCCAATGCCGACCAGCCGAAGTTCGGCATCGCGGCGCTGGCCTTCGGCACGCTGCTCACCTCGGTGGTCGCGCTGCTGATCGCGGTACCGGTGGCGCTGGGGATCGCGTTGTTCCTGTCGCACTACGCGCCGCGCCGGCTCGCGTCCGGCCTCGGGTTCGTCGTGGACCTGCTGGCCGCGGTGCCCAGTGTCATCTTCGGGCTGTGGGGGCGCGACCAGCTCATCGGGCCGGTCACCGAACTGTCCGCCTGGCTGCACGCGCACGCCGGGTTCATCCCGCTGTTCGGGGGCGGCGGACCGTACGGCAACTCGATCCTGCTCGGCTCCCTGGTACTGGCGATCATGGTGCTGCCGATCACGACCGCGCTGTGCCGGGACGTGTTCGTGCAGACCCCACGGCAGAACGAGGAGGCCGCCCTCGCGTTGGGCGCCACCCGGTGGGAGATGGTCCGTACCGCGGTGCTCCCGTTCGGCCGGCCCGGCATCGTGGCCGCCGTCATGCTCGGCCTGGGCCGCGCGCTCGGCGAGACCATCGCGCTGGCCATGACGCTCGGCGCCACGTTCGGACTGTCCATCGACCTGATCCAGACCGGCGGCAACTCGATCGCGGCGAACATCGCGAACTCGTTCGCCGAGGCCAACCCGACCGGCCGGGGCGCGCTCATCGCGTCCGGCCTGGTGCTGTTCGCGATCACCCTGGTGGTCAACGTGACGGCACGGGCGATCATCTTCCGCCGGCGTGAGTTCGTGGGGAGCAGCGCATGACCGCCACGACGCTCACGCCCTCCGGCGGGCAGCGGCCGATGACCGGATCGTTGACCGGCCGGCGGCTCCCCCGGTTCCTGTCCTGGCTGCTGCCCGTCGCGGCGCTGCTGGTCGCCGCGGGCCTGATCCGCGGCACCGGGGCCGGCGGCTGGGTACTGACCGTCGTGGTCGCTGCCCTGCTCTACCCGGCCGCGACGCTCGCCGTCGCCTGGGCCGTGGAGGGCGGCCGGCACGCCCGCGACCGGCTGGCCGGCATCCTGGTACGCGGCTCGTTCATCCTGGCACTGCTGCCGCTCGGCTCCGTGGTGGAGACGTTGCTGGCCAACGGGACCAGCCGGTTGGACCCGGACTTCTTCTACCACTCGATGAACAACATCACCGCCCTGGACTCCGGGGGCGGCGCGTACCACGCGATCATCGGCACGCTGGAGCAGGTCGGCATCGCCTGCGTACTGAGCATCCCGCTGGGACTGGCCGCGGCGATCTACATCGTCGAGTACGGCCGGGGCCGACTGACCACCGTCATCCGCTTCTTCGTGGACGTGATGACCGGCATACCGTCCATTGTGGCCGGTCTGTTCGTCCTGGCGTTCTGGGTCCTGGTGGTGACCCCGGTGTTCAATCACGGCCGGCCCGGCTACTCCGGCCTGGCCGCGGCGATCGCGCTGACCGTACTGATGCTGCCGACGATCGTGCGGTCCGCGGAGGAGATGCTGCGGCTCGTACCGGCCGCGCTGCGGGAAGGCGCGTACGCGCTCGGCGTGGCCAAGTGGAAGACGATCCTGCGGGTCGTCCTGCCGACCGCGCTGCCCGGCATCGTGACCGGCGTGATGCTGGCGCTGGCCCGTGCCGCCGGCGAGACCGCACCGGTCCTGCTGGTCGCGGGCGGTACACCGGCGATCAACTTCAATCCGTTCCACGGCAACCAGGAATCCCTGTCCTACTTCGTGTACGAGCAGGCGGCCGCGGCGTCGAAGTACGCGCCGGGCCGGGCCTGGACCGCGGCGCTGACACTGATCGCGCTCGTCGCGGTCCTCACGATCACGGCGAAGATCCTGGCCCGCCGCTCGAAGGTCGGCCGGTAGCAGGAAGGTGGCGACGAACATGGCCAAGCGCGTCGAGGCGGTCCAGGTGACCGCGTACTACGGATCCTTCCGTGCCATCGACGGCATCACGATGACGATCGAACCGAAGTCGGTGACGGCGCTGATCGGGCCGTCCGGCTGCGGCAAGTCGACCTTCCTGCGGTCCATCAACCGGATGCACGAAGTGGTACCGGGCGCCCGGATGCAGGGAAGGATGATGATCGACGCCGAGGACATCTACGGCCCGTCCGTCGACGTCACCGCCGTACGCCGCGCCATCGGCATGGTGTTCCAGCGGCCCAACCCGTTCCCCACCATGTCCATCTACGACAACGTGGTGGCCGGGCTGCGCCTCAACGGCGTACGCGGAAAGGCGGCCCTGGACGAGGCCGCCGAACGGTCGCTGCGTCGGGCACACCTGTGGGACGAGGTCTCCGACCGGTTGAAGCGGCCCGGTGGCAGCCTGTCCGGCGGTCAGCAGCAGCGGTTGTGCATCGCCCGGGCGATCGCGGTGGAGCCGGAGGTCCTGCTGATGGACGAGCCGTGCTCGGCCCTCGACCCGATCTCGACGCTGGCGATCGAGGACCTGATCGGCGAGTTGAAGGACAGCTACACGATCATCATCGTCACGCACAACATGCAGCAGGCCGCGCGGGTCAGCGACCGTACCGCGTTCTTCTCCATCGAGAAGACCGGCGACCCGGGCCGGCTCGTCGAGTACGACGACACGCAGCGGATCTTCCAGAACCCCACCGAGCGCAGGACAGAGGACTACATCACCGGCCGCTTCGGCTGATTGGACGCGGGTGCAGCGGGCCACATCGGTGTGGTGGCCCGCTGTCCGACACGCTTCGTGGCGGCCGGTCTCCGTCGCGGCCGACGTCAGTGGCGGCGGGCGCGGCGGTTGCGACGACTGCGGCGGGAGCCGGCGTCCTCGCTGCCCCGGGCCGAGGTGAACGCCCACGCGAGGGCCACTGCGGCCATGCTGGTCATGCCGAACAACAGCAGCTTGCGTCCCGGGCGTCGGCGGTTCATCTGTCCGTCGGTTGCCATCGCGGAAGCTCGGCCAGGTTCGAGCGTCGCCCTGTTCATTGCTACTCCCCCGGATCACGCGGCTGGCTCACCCACGCCGCTCAGTACGCTACGTTGAGTGATACTACGGCTGCATACAGATCAACAAATGCCGATCCGGGAAAAGGTGCTCCGTCAGGCGCCGTCCGGGAACACCAGGCGGCCTCCCGACCCGGACAGCCTGATCTGGGGCGTCACCGGTACCAGCGGCCGGGTCGCCGCGCCCAGCGCGTCCGCCACCGTCGCGTACCCGGACAGCGCGGACAGCACCGCGACCGTCGGCGGGAGCATCGCCATCCGGCCGGCCGCCTGCTCCGCCACGGCCTCGCCCGGCGGCATCCACAGCACCCGGTCGGCCTCGCCGCCGACCTGCCGGGCCACCTGGCCGGCCGGCAGCTCCGCGACGAAGAAGAACGTGTCGTAGCGGCGCGGCTCGAACTCCGGGGTGATCCAGCGCGCCCACGGCCGCAGCAGATCCGTCCGCAGCAGCAGGCCACGGGCCGCCAACAGCTCGGAGAGGCCGGTCCGGTGCGCGACCAGCGATTCCCGGTCGGCCTCCCAGTCCTCGGTGTCCACGTTCCCGACCAGGGCGTCCGGGTCCGGACCGGCGAGCAGCACGCCGGCCTCCTCGAACGTCTCCCGTACCGCCGCGCACAGCACCGCCCGGGCCTGGGCCACGCCCAGGTCGTCGGCGCCGCCCGGGCCGTTTGGGTCAGCCAGGCCGAGCAGTTCGACCCAGGAGGCCCACGGCGCGTCGTCGCCCCCGGTGGTCTCGTCCCGCGCGTCGATCGACCCGCCCGGGAACGCGTACATGCCCGAGGCGAAGGCCATCGTCGTCGCCCGCCGGACCAGGTACGCCTGCATCCCGTCGGCGGTGTCGCGCAGCAGCACCACGGTCGCGGCCCGGCGCGGCACGGCCGGTGTCCCGCCCTCCGCGTAGAACCGGCGCGCGTGCGCCACCAACCGCTCCGGCAGCTCCACACCCGGCGCGCGCGTCACCCGTCGACCTTGACCACGGTCGCGATGCCCTGCCCCACACCGATGCACGCCGCGGCCACCCCGTAGCCGCCGCCACGCCGGCGTACCTCCCGGCACACGTCGACGAGGACGCGCGGCGCCGAGGCACCGAGCGGGTGGCCGATCGCCAGCGCTCCGCCGTTCGGGTTGACCCGCTCGTGGTCCAGCGGCGGCAGCTCGTGCAGACAGGACAGCACCATCGCGGCGAACGCCTCGTTGATCTCCCACGCCGTGATGTCCGATGTGGACAGTCCGGCCCGGTCCAGGGCCCGGTTGACCGCGCCCACCGGCGCGATCGTGAACCGGTCCGGTTCGACGCCGACCACCGCCGAGGAGATCACCTGTCCCAGCGGCTCGACGCCGAGTTCCGCCACGGTGCGGGCGGAACCGACCAGGGTCGCGACCGCGCCGTCGTTGATCGGCGACGAGTTTCCTGCCGTCACCGCGCCGTCCGCGCTGAACGCCGGCTTCAGCCCGGCCAGCCGCTCCATCGACGTGTCCGCGCGGATCGACTCGTCCCGCGTGACGCCCTCCACCGTGAGCACGTAGTCGTCGTGCAGGCCCGCGTCCCAGGCGGCCGCGGCGCGCTGGTGGCTGCGCAGCGCCCACTCGTCCTGCGCGGCGCGGTCGATGCCCAGCTCCGCGGCGACGTTCTCCGCGCAGGCGCCCAGCGAGGCGGTCCACCGCTCCGGGAACCGCGGATTCACCATCCGCCAGCCGACCTGGGTCGGGAACAGGCGCATGTCGCGCGGCAGCCCCTCGTCCGGCTTCGGCAGCACGTACGGGGCACGGCTCATGCTCTCCACCCCGCCGGCGACGACCACGTCCGCGTCACCCACCGCGACGGCGCGCGCGGCCTGCAGGATCGCCTCCCCGCCCGACCCGCACAGCCGGTTGACCGTACTGCCCGGCACCGTGACCGGCAGACCGGCCAGCAGGGCGGCCATCCGTCCCACGTTGCGGTTGTCCTCACCGGCGCCGTTGGCGTCACCGAGGATCACGTCGTCGATGCTCTCCGGCGCCAGCTCCGGGTGCCGCTTGAGCAGGTCCGCGATGGGCAGGGCGGCGAGATCGTCGGCACGGACCCCGGACAGGCCACCGCGGTGCCGGCCGAACGGAGTACGTACCGCGTCGATGAGATACGCGTCCACGCCGCGACCCTATCTCGGCGGTACGGGCTGGCAGACTCGGCAGCATGGCCGAACGGACGATCAGATGGGGCATCCTGTCCACCGGCGGGATCGCGGCGACCTTCACCGAGGACCTGCTCGGCATGGACGGCGCCGAGGTCGTCGCGGTGGGTTCGCGGGCGGCGGACAGCGCGGAGGCGTTCGCCGGCCGGTACGGCATCCCCCGCGCGTACGGAAGCTGGCAGGCGCTCGCCGATGACCCCGACGTGGACGTGGTGTACGTCGCCACCCCGCACTCGGCACATCACGCCGCGGCGGTGACCTGCGTCGAGGCGGGCAGGGCGGTACTGGTCGAGAAGTCCTTCACGCTGAACCTCGCGCAGGCCGAGGACCTGGTCGCCCGGGCCCGCCGGGCCGGGGTGTTCGTGATGGAGGCCATGTGGACCCGCTGCATGCCGGCGGTGCGCCAGATGATCGAGCTGATCTCCACGGGGGCGATCGGCACGCCGCGGGTGGTGACGGCCGACTTCGGGGTCACCGGCGCGTTCGACGCCGCCCACCGCCTGCGCGCCCCGTCACTCGGCGGCGGCGCCCTGCTCGACCTCGGCGTGTATCCGGTGTGGTTCGCCCAGCTGGTACTCGGTACGCCGGGCACGGTCCGGGCGACCGGCCGGCTGACTCCCGAGGGCGTCGACGAGACCACCGGCATGCTGCTCGGCTACGACTCCGGCGCCGTCGCCACGCTGTCCTGCTCGCTGAGCGCGGACTCCCCGCGTACCGCCTCGGTCACCGGCACCGAGGGACGGATCGAGCTGACCCGCGGCTTCTTCGCCCCGCAGGGTTTCACGCTGCACCGCGGCGGCGGCACCGAACGGGTCGAGGCGGCGCAGACCGGCCACGGGTACGTGCACGAGGCCGCCGAGGTGATGCGCTGCCTGCGCGCGGGACTGACGGAGAGCCCGCTGGTACCGGTGGCGGACACGCTCGCCGTGATGGGCACCCTGGACGCGGTACGGGCCCAGGTCGGGGTCCGCTACCCGGGCGAGGAGCAGCCGGAGGCCCGGTAGGCCGGGCGGGACCGGGGTCGCTCGGCGGCCCGGCCCCGCCCGGATCAGCCGACGACCAGGTGGGACACGTAGTAGGCGACCACCGCGATCAGGCCGGCCGCCGGCAGGGTCAGCACCCAGGCGACCACGATGTTGCCGGCCACCCCCCACCGCACCGCGGAGAGTCGCTTCGTCGCGCCGACACCCATGATCGACGCGGTGATCGTGTGCGTCGTGGAGATCGGCGCACCCAGCCAGATCGACGCCACGAACAGGATCGTGCTCGCTGTCGTCTCCGCCGCGAACCCCTGCGGCGGGTCGAGGTGGATGATGCGCCGCCCGAGCGTACGGATCACCCGCCAGCCACCGGAGTAGGTGCCGCCGGCGATCACGACGGCGGTCAGGAAGTACACCCACAGCGGGATGCTGTAGTCGGACTGCCGGCCACCGATCACCAGCGCCAGCACCACGATGCCCATGGTCTTGGCGGCGTCCTGCATGCCGTGGCCGAGCGACATGGCGGCGGCCGACACGGTCTGCGCGTACCGGAAGCCACGGTTCAGCTTGCCGGGCGCGTACCGGCGGAACGTCCACATCACCGCGAGCATGAACAGGTAGCCCAGGACGAGGCCGGCGATCGGTGAGACGACCATCGGGACGACGACCTTGTCCACGATCCCGCCCCACAGCACCTCACCGGCGCCGCCGATGCTGATCGCGGCCAGCGTCGCCCCCACCAGTCCGCCGATCAGCGAGTGCGACGAGGAGGACGGGAGCCCGAAGTACCAGGTGATCATGTTCCAGGCGATCGCCCCGATCAGACCGGCGAAGACCACCACCAGGCCGCTGGTGTCGTGCGGCGGATCGATGATGCCCTCGCCGACGGTCTTGGCGACCTTGGCGCCGAAGAACGACCCGACCAGGTTTCCCACCGCGGCCATCCCGAGCGCCACTCGCGGCGTCAGCGCCCTGGTGGACACGGACGTCGCGATCGCGTTGGCCGCGTCGTGGAAACCGTTGGTGAAGTTGAAGCCCATGGCCACGAAGATGACCAGGGTGGTGCCGATCAGTGAGGTGTCCACGGGGCCTAGGACTCCTTGGCCACGATGGTCTCGACGGTGTTCGCGACGTGCTCGAAGGCGTCCACGGCCTCCTCGAGGTCGTCGGCGACCTCCTTCATCTTCATCACGTCGAGCGGCTCGTACTCGCCGGAGAACAGCCGTACCAGCAGCATCCGGTACTCCCGGTCGCCCTGGTTCTCCAGCCGGTTGACCTCGATCCAGTACTTTTCGAGGTCCTTCATGCCCTTGAGCCGCGGCATCGCCTCGGCGGTGACCCGGGCCAGCTGGTTGAGAGTGTTGATCTGCTGGGTCATCTCCCGCGGCAGCGCCGGGATGGACGACAGCCCGTACAGGTAGACCAGGTTGCCGGCGCTCTCCATCGCGTCCATGACGTCGTCGAGCAGGGACCCGAGCCGGTAGATGTCCTCCCGGTCGAACGGGGTGATGAAGGTCGAGTTGATCTTGTTGTACAGCGCGTGGGTGACGTCGTCGTTCTGGTGCTCGACCTCCTGCAGGCCCTCGCTGATGCCCTGCACCTGCTCGTCGCTTGCCCCGGCGGTCAGGCCGGTGAGCAGTTCTGCGCCGCGAACCAGGTTCTGAGCGGCCTGGTTGAAGTAGTCGTAGAAGGCGTCCTCGGAAGGACGGAGCTTGAATTTCACGGCACCCTCGTCGGCTGTGTCGGCAGTGATCTCCCAGGCCGGAGGGCCCAGAAGATCGCACCTGGTCAATGGCACGGCGCCACGATGCTAAGCACGTCGGCGCCCGGCGGGCGAACCAGGCGCCCCGGGTTGACGGAGGTTCAGGACTCGTTCATCTTCCGTTCATGTCGCTGCCACCGTCGGTACTTCAGCGAATGCGATACGTCACCAGCGCCTCGTTTGTCCGTCCACAGGGCCGCGTCCCGCCACCGATATTCCGGACAACAGACGACGAACCACTCCCGCGGCACCCGCCGACCGTGACGACACCCTGACGAATTGCCACAAGGCGGCGCCGGCTCCCCCGCCGGTCGGCGACACTGAAGGCCGGCGCGAGCCCCGCGGCCGGCGTACCGCGACGTCACCCGGCCGGGGCGCCGCCCCGACACCCGGCACCTCCGACGGCCACCCGACGGCCCGGCCCGGCGAAGGGGGACGCGCCGCGCATGTTCGACCGCATCGTCGGCACGCTGAGCGAGGCATGGTGGAGCTACCTGCTCGTCATGCTCATGGCCGCGTTCGACGTCATCATCCCGGTGCTGCCGAGCGAGACCGTCGTGATCACCGCCGGCATCATCGCCGGGCAGGGTGGCCTGATCATCCCCCTCGTACTCCTGGCGGCCGCGGGCGGCGCGTTCGCCGGCGACAACCTGGCCTACTGGATCGGCAGCCGCTGGCAGCACCTCGCGCACCGGTGGATCATGCGCGGCGCCCGGGGCCGGCGCTGGCTGGACTGGGCCGACCGGACGCTCACCCGGTACGGCGGCACCCTCATCATCGTGGGCCGGTTCATCCCCGGCGGACGCACCGCCACCGCGATCGGCTCCGGCCTGCTCGACTATCCGTGGCGCCGGTTCGCCGCGTACGACGTGCTGGGCGCCGTCACCTGGGCCACCGTCGCCGCCATGATCGGGTACGTGGGCGGCGCCGCGTTCCAGCACCGGCCGCTGGCGGCGTTCGCGCTGTCGTTCGGTACCGCCATCCTCGTCGCGGCAGCGGTCGACGTGGTGCGACGACTCGTCGCCCGGCGGCAGCGGCCGCAACC
>JBAUUM010000754.1:0-2778 GCA_049582705.1 Actinocatenispora sp. | reverse complement strand
CCGCCGAGGGTGCCGGCGACGCGACGGACGCTCCCGGCGGCGTCCCCGCGGGCGCGGCAGCCGCAGTGGATCCCGGCCCGGACCAACTGGGCGACTGGCTCGACTCGGCCCGCAGCCTGCTGGAGGGATACTTCACGGTCGAGGATCCGCAGCGGCTGGAGCCGGCCGAGCGGGAGAGCCTGATCGAGGTGGTGCTCGACTCCGGGCTGCGGCTGCGCGGGTTCGTCGACCGGCTCGACGTGTCACCGGCCGGCGATCTGCGGGTGGTGGACTACAAGACCGGCGGCGCACCCCGCGAGGCGTTCGAGGCGCGGGCCCTGTTCCAGCTGAAGTTCTACGCGCTGGTGCTGTGGCGCACCCGCGGCGTGGTGCCACGCTCGCTGCGCCTGCTCTACCTGCGTGACCGGGAGGCCTGCGACTACTCGCCGGACGCCGACGAGCTGGCCCGGTTCGAACGCAACCTGATCGCGCTGTGGGCGGCGATCGACCGGGCCACCCAGGCCCACGACTTCCCGCCGAAGCGCAGCAGGCTGTGCGACTGGTGCGCGCACCAGCAGCTGTGTCCCGAGTTCGGCGGCACCCCGCCGCCGTTCCCGGTCGCCGAGCCCGTGGCGGCGCCGGCACCCTGAGAAGGCCTCCTCCACGGGGAGGAGGCGAGGATCGGCCGGCGCGACGACCCGTTCGGCGCGGGCCCGGATACCGTCGGTTCGTGAGCGCGTACGAGGGCATGCGCCGCCGGCTGCGGCGGCACCCGCTGCTGTCCGACGCGCTGCTCGCGGCCGCCATCGTCGCCCTGCGTCTGGTGTTGCTGCCCGTCAGTCCGCCGCGCTATCAGCCGCACGACCTGCGTACCGCCCTGGCGTGGACGGTGCTGGGCGTACTGCCGATCGTGCTGCGGCGGCGTTGGTGGTGGCCGTCGGTGGCACTCGCGGTGGCGCTCACGGTCGCGGCGCTGGGTGATGTCGACTACGCGCAGACACAGAGCTACGCGCTGATCGTGCTCACCTACACCGCGGCGAACCGGCTGGCGGTGCGCTCCGCCGTACTGGCCTCGCTGCTGTTGTGGCCCCCGCAGATGCTGGTGTCCTGCCGGGTCACCCATCCCGACCGCGCCAACACGATCCTGCTGCTGGTGATCGATGCCCTGCTCGCGCTGGTCTGCTTCTTCCTGGGCCGCTTCAACCGGACCCGGCACGCCTACACCGGCGCGCTGGAGGCCAGGACCCGGGAGGCCGAGACCAACCAACGGGCGCTGGCCGGGCAGGCCGTCGCCGACGAGCGCCGGCGGATAGCCCGGGAACTGCACGATGTCGTCGCTCACCATGTGAGCGTCATGGGGGTACTGGCCACCGGTGCCCGGCGCAGCCTGCGGCACGACCCGGACGCGGCGGCCGACGCCCTGCTCAGCATCGAGCAGACCGGCCGGACCACGCTGCGGGAGCTGCAGCGGCTGCTCAACGTGCTGCGCCCGGACGACGGCACCGGGGACGACGAGGCCGCCGGTCTCGCACCGCAACCCGGCCTGACGGCGGTGCGCGCCCTGATCGAGCAGACCCGACGGACCGGTCTACCGGTCGCCGTGCGGATCGACGGCGAGCCGTACCCGGTCGACGCGGGTGTCGGCCTCGCGGTGTACCGGCTGATCCAGGAGGCACTGACCAACGCGGTCAAGCACGCGGGGCCGGTCGCCCGGGCGCACGTACGGATCGACTTCGGCTCCGCCGCCCTGACCGTCGAGGTATTCGACACCGGCCGCGGTCCCGACCCGCAGCGCGACGACCGCGGCGCCACCGGGCACGGACTGCCCGGGATGCGCGAACGGGTCGCCCTCTACGGTGGCGACCTGCGTACCGGACCCCGGCCGGGTGGGGGCTTCCGGGTGTACGCAAGGATCCCCATGGACAATCTGGAGGGCCTGTCGCGACTGCCGGCGGGCACCGGAGACCCGCGGGGGTGAGGGTGGCGGAACAGCCCAGATACGACGCCGCGTCGCAACCGACGCCCGAGCACGCACCTCGGGCATCGGCCGACCGACCGGTCCGGGTGCTGCTGGTCGACGACCAGCCGCTGCTGCGTACGGGCTTCCGGATGGTGCTTGGCGCGGAGAAGGACGTCGACGTGGTTGGCGAGGCCGGTGACGGCGTCGAGGGCGTCGAACTGGCCCGGCGGCTGCTGCCCGACGTGGTGCTGATGGACATCCGCATGCCCCGCATGGACGGCGTCGCCGCCACCAGGACGATCGTGCAGTCCCGGCTGCCGGTCCGGGTGCTGATCCTCACCACCTTCGACCTGGATGAGTACGTGGTGGGGGCGCTGCGGGCGGGAGCCAGCGGATTCCTGGCCAAGGACGTGCCGGCCGAGGACCTGGTGCAGGCGATCCACACCGTGGCGGCCGGCGAGGCCGTCGTGGCGCCGCGCATCCTGCGGCGGCTGCTGGACCAGTTCGGCACGTTGCTGCCGGACCCGTCCGCCAATCCGTCGGCCCGCATGGACGTACTGACCGAACGCGAACGCGAGGTCCTGGTTCTGGTGGCCCGCGGGCTGTCGAACGCCGAGATCGCCCGGGAGCTGTCGGTCAGCGAGACGACCGTCAAGACCCACGTCGGTCACATGCTGACCAAGCTGAACCTGCGTGACCGGGTGCAGGCGGTGGTGCTGGCCTACGAGTCCGGTCTGGTGCGGCCCGGCAACTGAGCACGTCACGCTCCCCGCGCACTCGACTGCCCGCGGCCGAACGCGGCCACGGCCGAGCGCCCGCCATGCGGCCGAGCGCGGCAC